>CAYGPA010000357.1:0-6059 GCA_964351535.1 uncultured Planctomycetaceae bacterium | reverse complement strand
CGTCGGGCGCCAGGAACTCGGTCAGGTCGGCGACCATCGACCGGACGGCGGCGGCGGGGTCCTCCTCTCCACGCAACGGAACCACGGCGACGCCGACCAGCAGGCCGAGGGACAACGCGAGGGTCTTGCGGAGATGGATCATCGCCCCAGCGTAGCGACGCCGGGCGGGAAGCGGGCCGGCTCGCGCCCGCGGCCGCGTCCCCGCGGCCAGCCGATGGGCGCAGGGACTCGGCAGTAGTAAGGTGCACGACCTCGGAGGCGTGCCAGAGCGGCCGAATGGAGCGGTTTTGAAAACCGCCGTGGGGCAACCCACCAGGGGTTCGAATCCTCTCGCCTCCGCCAGCCGAGCCCCGTCGACGAGAGTCCATGAATCCCGCGGTCACCAAAGCGTCCCGATCGGTCGAGTTGCCGCGTGGGATCCTCCTCGCGGCGGCGCGGGAGTCGCGGGAGAAGAACTTCGGGCTGTCGCGGGTCGTGTACTCGCTGATCTTCGGGCGGGACTGGCAGTGGGCGATGCTCGGGTACGCCTACATGAAGGTGCTCGACAACGTCGTCGACGAGGACGAGGACCAGGAGCGCGCGAGCCGCGTGATGGCCGAGCAGCGGCGCATCCTGGACGGCGTCTACGCGGAAGAGGTCGAGCCCGAGGGGCTGTCGTCGCCCGAGAGCTACGGCGCCTGGTTCTGCCGGTACGACGCCTCGCGCGGGCAGGGCGCGCGGCCGCACTTCGAGGCCATGCTCGACACGATGCAGTTCGACATCGACCGGCGCGGGCAGGTCTTCCCGCGCGAGCGGATCGAGGCCTATTTCCGCGACGTCGGCGCGGCGACGATGCGCTACCTCGGACACTTCGTCTCCGCGGATCTCGAGCTGCACGACGCCTTCGTCCACGAGGCCAGCACGGCCTACCTGCACGCCGACTCGATGATCGACTTCGAGAAGGACCTGCACTACGGCGTGATCAACGCGCCGCAGGAGGACGTCGACGAGTTCGGCATCGACCTGACGCCGGGGGCCGCCCGCTCGACGCCGTGGATGGCCGCGCGGGCGCCGGAGATCTTCGCGAGCTTCGAGCGCGCCTTCGCCGAGCTGCGCAAGGTCAAGAGCGCGCGCTTCCGCATGCTGGCGCGCCTGTACCTCGGCAAGAAGCGCGCGCACCTCGCGAAGCTGCTCGAGAAGAAGGGCGTGGTCCTTCCGCGGGCCTGACGACCCGTCGAAGAGACCCGCGAGCGGCAAATAGGCGCAATTGCCTGCGCGGAAGCCCCGCATTCGAGCCGATGCCCTCTCTCGAAGGGGCTCATGACGCGCACTCGACTCAGGGATCAGGCTGCCGCCATCCCGTTCCGCCGCCGCCGCGGCCGGACGGAGGTGGCCCTGATCACGTCCACCGACGGCAAGCGCTGGATCGTGCCCAAGGGCGAGATCGAGCTGGGCGAGTCCGCGCGTGAGTCCGCTCTGCGGGAGGCGCTCGAGGAGGCCGGCCTGATCGGCCGGGTGCGCGGCGGATCGGTCGGGCGCATCGAGTACGAGAAGTCGCAGGGGACCTGCCGCGTCGAGTTCTTCCTCATGAAGGTCACCGAGGTGCTCGACCACTGGAGCGAGGAAGGCCTCCGCCGCCGGCGCTGGGTCCCACTCGACGAGGCCCAGCAGCGCGTCGATCAGCGCATGCGCCCCATTCTTAAAGACGCGCGGAGTCGGATCCGCCGCTGAGGCGGTGGCGCGGGATCGCGCGCGGGCCCAGAATGGCGGGTCGCCGCGGCGCGCTCCTCACCCCGGGGCGGCCGCCGCGCTCCGGAATGAACGCGCCCGAGAACGCCTACTCGCTCGACCCCGAAGCGGCCCACGAGGACGTGCTGGCCGCGGCCGCCGCGCTGTTCTCGACCCGCAAGCGGTCGGAGGGTCCCGTGCGCGAGACCTGGTACGACACGTTCGACGGTCGCGTGCGCAGCGCGGGCGGCGTGCTGCGCAGCTACCGCGACGGCCGGGTGACGCGCCTCTCCTGGAAGCGCGCGCGCTCGGTCGTGCCGCGTGAGTCCACGACGGCGCAGGAGCCCGACTTCGCCCACGCGCTGCCGGCGGGCCCGGTCCAGGAGGAGCTGGCGCCGGTGATCGAGATGCGACGCCTGCTGCCGTTCGTCGAGACCGAGCGGCGCGAGGTCGTCCTCGACGTGCTCGACGAGGAGCGCAAGACCGTCGCCCGGCTCGTGCTGGAGGAGCTGCGCGCGCGCCCGACCGGCGGCCGGCGCTGGACCTCCGCCCCGCCGGTGCTGCGGGCCCAGAGGCTGCGCGGGTACGACGAGCCGTTCGCGCGGTTGCAGCACTTCCTCGAGGGAACCGCGGGTCTCTCGGCCGAGTCCCGCGACCGACCCGACCGCGCCCTCGACGCCCTCGGGCTCGAGCCGCCGCGCGACGTCGGCAAGCTGGACGTGCCGCTCGAACCGGACATGCGGGCCGACGCGGGCCTGCGCCGCATCCTGCGCGCGCTGCTCGAGACGATGCTGCGCAACGAGGCCGGCGTGCGCGCGGACCTCGACTCCGAGTTCCTGCACGACTTCCGCGTGGCCGTGCGGCGCACGCGCTCGGTGCTCGGACAGATCAAGGGCGTGTTCCCCGAGCCACCGCTGGCGCGCTTCCTGAAGGACTTCGCGTGGCTCGGGATCGTGACGGGACCGACGCGCGACCTGGACGTGTTCCTGCTGCGCCTCGAGGACTACGAACGCGAGCTCGGAGACGTCGACCTCGGGAAGTTGCGCGAGCTCCTCGTCCGCCGCCAGCGCGCGGAGCACGGCCGGCTCGTGCGCGCGCTCTCGTCGGTGCGCTACCGGCGCCTGATCGAGGACTGGACCGCGTTCCTCGAGGACGAGACGGTGCCGGAGCCCGAGCCGAAGAACGCCGCCAAGCCGGTGCTGCGCGTGTTCTCGCGGCGCATCGCGAAGCTCTACCGGCGCATGACGTCGCACGCGACCGACGCGCCCTCCGCGCAGCTCCACGAGCTGCGCCTGCTGGGCAAGAAACTGCGCTACCTGCTCGACGTCTCCCGCAACCTGTACGACCCGGACGCCGCGCGCCGCGCCGTGCGCGAGCTCAAGCGCCTGCAGGACGTGCTGGGCGACTTCAACGACTTCGTCGTGCAGCGCGAGACGCTGGCCCGGCACGCCGAGTCGCTGACGAAGAGCGGCGGCGGCGACGCGGAGACCCTGCTGGCGATGGGCCGCGTGGTGGAGCGCCTGCGCCTGCGCGGCGACGAGGCCCGCGCCAGGTTCGCCAAGCGCTTCGAGCGCTTCGCGAGCCGCGAGAATCGCGACCGCTACCGAGCCCTGTTCGGCTCGGCCGGGAAGGCGAAGAAGTGACCGTCCTCGCGCTGTACAGCATCAAGGGCGGCGTCGGCAAGACGTCCAGCGCGGTGAACCTCGCGCTGCTGGCCGCGCGCGAAGGAGCGCGGACGCTGCTCTGCGACCTCGACCCCCAGGGCGCCGCGACGTTCCACTTCCGCGTGCAGACGAAGGTTCCCGGCGGCGCCAAGCGGCTGCTGCGCAAGCCCGAGGCGCTCGCGGACTCGATCAAGGCCACCGACTTCGACCGTCTCGACCTGCTGCCGGCCGACTTCTCGTTCCGCAACTTCGACGTGCGTCTGGACCGCGAGCCGGAACCCCGCCGCGGCCTGACCCAGCGCCTCGCCGCCATGCGCGGGGAGTACGACGTCGTCGTGCTGGACTGCGCGCCCGGCGCGTCGCTCGTCTCCGAGAACGTGTTCGCCGCCGCCGACGCGCTGCTCGTGCCCGCGATTCCCACCGTCCTGTCACTGCGCACGCTCGCGCGCTTGCTCCAGCACCTGACCGAGCGCTCCACCGCGCCGCCGCGCGTCCTGCCCTTCTTCACGATGCTCGATCGCCGCAAGGCGCTCCATCGCAAGGTCGTCGCGTGGTCGGCCGCGCACGACCTCGGCTTCCTCGAAGCGCGCATTCCCTACTCGAGCACCGTCGAGCAGATGAGCGTGCGCCGCGCGCCGCTCCAGGCCTTCGCGCCCTCGAGCCCGCCGGCCCGCGCCTACGCCGCGCTCTGGACGGAGGTCCGCTCGCGCCTGGAGAGCGAGCGACCGACCGCGAAGGACCCCGCGGCGGTGCGCGAGGTCCTCGACGAGCTGCGCGACCGGCGCTGACCGTCCGCGACGAGACGGGTCCCCGCACGGTCGGCCGCCAACCAAGTACCTCGCGGTCCTTGACCGCGCGGGCGGCTCCAGGCGAGGCTCGCGGGGTGGATTCCGGCGTGGACGCATCCGAGCGCGAGACGGCGACCGCCCCGGAGGGGTGGGCGGAGCGCCGCAGCCTGCGCGTCGCGCTGCTCGCGTGCGCCGTCCTCGCGATCCTGTGGGTTCCGAGCGTCTCGATGGAGCGCTCGTGGGGCTGGGACGAGAGCATGCACGCGGCCTATCCGGCGGCGCGCATGGCCGTGGCGCTGGGCGAGGGCGAGGGGGGTGAGCTCGCGCGCGCCGTGCACGACTGCCGGCGGTATCCGTTCGCCTATCCCGGGCTGCTCGGCGTCGCGCAGGCGGTCGTCGGCATCTCGGAGCGCGCGGGGCGCGTCGTCGGGCGGCTGCTCTGGTGCGTCGGGATCTTCGGACTCTTCCTGCTGGGACGCGAGGTCGCGCGCGCGGTCGAGGTGCGCAACCGCGAGCTCCTGCCGTGGCTCGCGGCCGGGCTCGGCGCGCTGTCGCCGCTGGCGCTCGCGTACTCGGGCTCGTACTTCCTCGAGGTGCCGTTTCTCGTCGTCTCGACCTTCGCGCTGCGCGCCTGGCTGCGGCGCGGTCCGGACGGCGGCGCGCGCCGCGAGCTCGCGGCGGGAGCGTGGCTGACGCTCGCGTTCTTCACGAAGTTCAACTACGGGCTGCTGCTGGGCTTCGCGCTGGCGCTGGCGCTCGCGCTGGAGGCCTTCGGCGAGCTGCGCGCGCGCCGGCTGGGACGCTTCGCGCGGCGCGCGGGCTGGCTGGCGCTGCCGCCGCTCGTCGGGTTCGCGTGGTGGTTCGTGCTGCCGCTGCCCTTCGGCGCCGACGAGGCCGCGCTGCACCGCGCGGCGCTCCTCGACTTCCTGAGCGGCAACACCGACGCCAGCATGCGGATCCCGTGGCGCCTGCGGGTCGTCGACTGGACGAGCTTCTTCGCCTTCACGCCGCGCCTGCTGGTCGTGCAGACCCTCGGCCTCGTGATCACGCTGCGCCGGTTCCGCGACCGCGCGGTGCGCACCCTGTGGATCGCGCTGCTCGCCCAGGGACTCCCCATCTGGACGCACAACTTCCACCAGGACCGCTTCCTGCTGGCGCCGGCGGCCGCGCTGTGGCTGCTCGCCGCGCTGGGACTGGGCTCGCTGCTGCCCCGACGCAGCGGACCCCGCGCCGCCGTGCTCGCCGCGCTGGCCTCCGCGGCACTCGTGGCGCCGAGCCAGGACTCCTGGAAGGTGCTCGAGTGGATCGGCATGGCGAAGGTGGAGCACGCCGACTACCAGCGCCGCGTCCTGTCGGGCTTCCAGGACCTGAGCGGGGACCGCGAGGTGCGGACCAACGGGCTGCTGCAGGCGGAGTCCGCGGCCTACCTGGACCTCGTCGAGCCCGAGGTCGCGGCCTCGACCCGCGTCGGCTTCGTCGGGATGAGCCAGGCCTTCTCGCCCGCGGCGCTGTGGCTGGGCCTGATGGAGCGCGGCCTGCCGGCGCCGCCGGCGCTGCGCGCGGGGGAGCTCGAGCGTTCGTTCATCACGACGAGCTTCGTCGACCCCGGCTGGTCGACGGAACTCCTCCACGAGTGGTCGCGCAACTTCGACCTGCTGCTCGCGACCGACCCGATCGACCTGACGGCCGCCGCGCGCCGCGCGTTCCTCGTGCGCTACCGCGACGAGCTCGCCGCGAGCGAGGCCTGGGTGCCCCGCGAGCTGGGTTCCCTGACCGTGACGCGGCCCACGGGCGCGAGCCAGAGCGTCCGGATCTTCGCGATGGAGCCGGGCCCGGGTCGTTGAGCGCCGGGTCGTTGAGCGCCGGGTCGTTGAGCGCCGGTTCGTTGAGCGCCGGTTCG
>CAYGPA010000356.1:0-6087 GCA_964351535.1 uncultured Planctomycetaceae bacterium | reverse complement strand
GCAGCGTGCCGGTCAGCTCCTCGACGGTGCCCCCGTAGGCCTCGGCGTGTGCGCGATTCATGAGGAGGAAGCGCCCGTCCGAGTCCTTGGCGAAGATCATGTGTGGGTCGAGGTCGATGATCTGACGCAGCTGAGCTTCGAGCTTGCGCCGTTCCTCGCGCTGCGAGTTGTGCTCGATCGCGTAGGCCGCGACCTGTGCGTTGGTGGAAATCAGCTCGACTTCGAACGCGTCGGGCAGGCGCGGTTCCCGGTGGTACATCGCGAACGTCCCGAGGACGTCGCCGCGCAGCGACCGGATCGGCTCCGACCAGCAGCTGCGCATTCCCAGTACGCCGACCGCATCGCGGAAGGGTATCCAGTTCGGATGGACGAGCACGTCCTCGGCCAGCACGCGCTCGCCCGTGAACGCCGCAGCGCCGCAGGAGCCGACCTCGGGCCCGATCGTCACGCCCTCGATCATGTCGCAGTAGTCCTTCGGCAGACCGGGCGCCGCGCCGTGGTGCAACGTGTTCGACGCGCGGTCGAGCAGCAGGATCGAGCACTTCATGCCCGGGACCACCTGTTCCGCGGCCTCGGTCATGAGTTCGAACACGCGCTGCAGCGGAGTGCCGCCGACGAGCTCGCGGAGGATTCGATTGCGGCCGCGCAGAATCGCCGCCGTCCGTTCGAGTTGCAGGGCCTCCATTTCGACCAACCCCGATCCTAGTCTCTCCCCGCCACGGCACCGCGTAAGAAGCTCGATGCCTCCGGGAGAGGCGTCGCCCTCAACGTGTCGACTCCGAGAGCCGCATGCTACGGAGTTCTCCCGCGCGGAGTTCGAACTTCGACGCTACGAGCCAGTCCTCCGGCTGTTTCGCCCTGACTCCGGGCCTCTCGAGACGTCGTCACACAGGCCGGTTCGTCCCCGCTCTCCCAGATCAGGGCGAACCCCGGCCACACCGTGCAGGTCGAGCTCGGCTAGCCCGGAGTACTCACGACGCGTAGATCGAAACGGCTCAACTCGGTGCCTACCGGTGCTTTGCGAGCGCCGGCCCCGCAGGCGACCTCTACAGGTCGTCGAGGACGCCGGCGTTCGCAAAGTGCCGACAGGCTCCTAGCGTCGTCGGTCGCCCAGCGGCTCGTGGGCCGGCTCCGCGACGCCGTTCGAATCGATCTTCCACGGCGTCCACAAGAGCGTCGGCAGCGGGACGTCGATGTCGCTCTTGCGGGGGCGCAGTTCCTTGTCCTCGATCTCGAGCTGGCTCGGGTGCCAGCGGTCCTCGAGCTCGTCGACGGCCTGCTCCAGCTCCAGTTCGAGCTCGCGCAGGTCCTGCTGCTTGGCTTCGAGCTCGGCCTTGGCGCGTTCGACGTCGCCTTTCTCCTTCGAGACGCGACCCCTCGAGCGCAGCGAGCTGCCCGCGCGGCGCGCGGTCGTGCCGCTGAGCTTGCGGCCGAAGATCGCGCCGACCAGGTTCGTGCCCATCGAGATCCAGCTCTCGCGCTTGCGTTGCTTCAGCTGGTCCTGCTCGCGGTCGATGCGCTCTTCCGCCTTGCGGATGCGCTCCTGGATGCGGTCGATCTTGGTCGCGTACTTCTTGCGCAGCTTCTCGAGCTCGAGGTCGCGCTGCTCGCGCGCCGCGTCCTGCACGCGCACCTTGAAGTCGGCCTCGCTCTCGCCGGCCTCCGACGAGAGCTTGAGCTCGCGGCACTTCCACAGCGTCATCGCGCGGTTCTGGTACAGCCAGGCCTTCAGGCCGCTGCGCCACGTCGTGTACGAGCCCTTGCGCAGCGCGGGGGCGGGCGGTTCGGCGTAGCGCGCGCCCGCGACGGGCCGCTTGTTGGCCTTCACCGCGTCGCCGGCGAAGTACTCCGCCAGGTCCCAGTCCGTCGAGTCGTCGTCCGCGTCGAGCGGCAGGAGCGCCGTCAACTCGGTCCACTGGTCGATGCCGTCGCGCGCGCTGGCGTAGTGCAGGCGACAGGTCGCGAGCAGCTGCGGCCGGTAGAGGACCGTCGCGTCGCTCAGCTCGCGGTCGGGGCGCAGGTAGCGCTCCTGGACGCCGGCGGGCACGGCGGGCGCGGACGCCGCGGCGGCGGCGATCGCGGCGGGCTTCGGCGCGGCCGGCGGCTTCGGGGCCTCGACGTGGGCGCGCGCGCCCATCAGGGTCTGCACGTGCTCGCGCGACAGCGGCCCGCGCAGGTACGAGAGCGCCCAGCGCGTGTGGAACGTCACGGGCGTCTCGTCGTGCACGTTGTTCATCAGGAACACGCGCTTGCCGAGGCCGGAGAGCAACGCGTCGAGCGTCCCGCGGTCGAAGGCCTTGCCGGCGCTGGCCAGAGCGCCCTCGAGGCCGTCGAGGACGCGCGCCTTGTCGCGCTCGGTCTGCAGCCGCCCGAGGAACCACGTCCCGGTGTTCGAGAGCCCCTTGTAGTCCAGGTCGACGGGGTTCTGCGTCGCCAGCACGACGCCCAGCCCGTACGCGCGCGCCTGCTTCAGGAGCGTCAGCATCGGCCGCTTCGACGGCGGATTCGCGGTGGGGGGGAAGAAGCCGAAGATCTCGTCCATGAAGAGGATCGCGCGCAGGCTGCCCGTCCCCGACTGGCGCCGCGTCCACGCCACGACCTCGTGCAGCAGGCTCGTGACGAAGAACATGCGCTCGCCCTCGGAGAGGTGCGCGATCGACAGGATCGAGACGCGCGGCCGGCCCTCGGGCGTGTGCAGCAGGCGGTCGACGTCGAGCGGCTCGCCGGTCGACCAGGCCGCGAAGCCGGGCGACGCGATCAGGTTGTTCAGGCGCATGGCGAGCTTCGTGCGGTCCTTCGCCGGGTAGAACGACTCGAGGTCGAGGACGCCCAGGCGCTGGAACGGCGGCTTCTGCACCGCGCGGATCAGGTCGCCG
Source organism: uncultured Planctomycetaceae bacterium (assembly GCA_964351535.1). GTDB lineage: Bacteria > Planctomycetota > UBA1135 > UBA1135 > JAUIDW01. Next base: position 3,211 of record CAYGPA010000356.1, on the reverse strand, counting down.
AGCTCCATGCCGCGCCCTGCGCGCCACGCGTGCAGCAGGATGTTCGAGAGCAGCGAGAACTCGCGGCTCGTCGTCGGGTCGGCGTCGACTCCCGCGAGCGCCAGCAGGCCGGAGACCGCGCCCTCGACCCGCTCCGCCAGCAGCTCGGCGTCGTCGACGATCTCCGCGGGCGGCGCGCCGAACGACTTCATCACGGAGAGCGGCAGGCCGATCGTGCTGCCCGGCGTGTAGATCGCGAAGTCCGCGGCCGCGCGCAGGCGGCGAATCCGCTCGCCGGACTGCCCCCAGCTCTTGATGCCCTCGCGCCACGTCGTCGCGACGTTCTCGGCGTAGGCCGCGGGGTCGAGCCCCTGGCGCACCGCGGCGCCCCGGTCGACCCACGGCGCGAAGTCCTGCGGGCGAAGCTGCGGGAACGTCAGCAGCAGGTTGCCCATGTCGCCCTTCGGGTCGATCACGATCGACGGGATGCCGTCCAGCGCGGCCTCTTCCAGCAGGCACGCGCACAGCCTGGTCTTGCCGCTGCCGGTCATGCCGACACACATCGCGTGCGTCGTCAGGTCCTTGGCGTCGTAGAGCAGCGGCTGCGCGGTCGTCTCTCCGGTGGCCGAGTCCCAGGCGCGGCCGAGGTAGAAGGAGGCGAGTTTCTCGAAGGACTGCATGCGGGGGCTCCGTGTTCGCGGGCGCCCAAAGATACGCGCGTGGGCGCGCCGGGGAAGGCTCGGGAGCCGGCGCAACGTGACGAAGCGTTCAGGGTGTCCCGGGTTCGACTCCGCGAGCTCGGCTCGAACCGCAGCTGCCTGCTAAGCTCGTCGCCCCATGAGCCCGACCAAGAGACTGCTGAACCTCGTCGTCGTCGCCCTGGTCCTCGGCGGCGCCTGGATCGCACGCGAGCAGGGCTGGATCGACGCCGCGCCCGAGTCCGGTGCGGCCGGCACCGGCTCCTCCGGATTGCCCGGCAACGCCGAATCGTCGGAGGTACCGGTTCCCGGGGCGACCCGAGACACTCCTTCGAGCTCGGCAGTCGACGACGCCGACGTCGTCTCGAGCCTCTACGAGCGCGGCGCGTCGGGGGCGATGGTGCGCGTCTCCGGCACAGTGAAGAAGGCGCTGCCTGACGACAACGACGGCTCGCGGCACCAGCGCTTCATCCTGCGCCTCACGAACGGACACACCGTGCTCGTCGCCCACAACATCGACCTCGCGCCACGCGTCCCGCTCGACGACGGCGACACGGTCGAAGTGCGCGGCCAGTACGAGTGGAACGACCAGGGCGGCGTCCTGCACTGGACGCACAAGGACCCGCGCGGCTCCCACGACGAGGGCTGGATCCGCCTCGACGGCAAGACGTACGAGTAGCGGTCAGCTCTCGCTTCCGCCGCCGGCCATGTGGTCGGCGAGCCACATGCGGGCGATGCGGAAGCGGCGTTCGAGGGTGCGCAGGGACGTCTCGAGGACGGCCGCCGTCTCCTGGCTGGAGAGGCCGCCGAAGAAGCGCAGCTCGACGATGCGGGCGAGGTCGGGATCGGTCTCGGACAGAGCGGTCAGCGCCTCGTCGAGAGCCAGGAGCTCGAGGTCCGGGCCGTCGCCCGACGGCTCGACGTCCTCGAGCGTCAGACGCACGGCGCGCCCGCCGCGCTTGGCGGCCTGTTTCGAGCGCGCGTGGTCCACCAGCACGTTCCGCATGACCTTGCTGGCCATGCTGAAGAACTGTCCGCGGTTCTCCCAGCGCGCCTGATCGTGACCGACGAGACGCAGGTAGGCCTCGTGCACGAGCGCGGTGGTCTGCAGCGTGTGCTCCGCCGGCTGGCGCGCCATCTGGACCTCCGCGAGCTTGTGCAGCTCGTCGTAGACCATCGGCATGAGCTGCGCGGCCGCCTCTCCGTCGCCCTGCTTCAGGCGCTGGAGGAGGTGCGTGGCGTCCGGGGGGCGCGCATCTTCCATCCCGACGATTGTCCCCCCAGCGCGTCAGGGGGGCAACGATGCGCGTCGAGGCGCGGATTCGGGGGATGTCGAAGCAGCCGCCGAGCGGGAAGAACCCGCCCGGCGGCCTCCGTACGCGCCCGGAACCGTCAGTTTCCGATCGTCACCAGACCCGTCGGCGCTTCGAGCGTCATCGGCGTCGAGGAGACGAAGGTGTTCCCCGCCGCGGCGGTGTAGCTGCCCGGAGCGATCGAGACGACCTGGTTGGTCACCGCCCCGCCCATGGCGTCGGCGACCTTGTCGTAGGGCCGGAAGATCGTCCCGCTCTCGAACCCGTTCGGTCGCGGGTGACCGATGTCCACGTACCGCACCGTCCCCACCCACGGGAACTGCTGGAGCGCGCTCGCGAGGTCGTTGGCCTCGAAGGACGTGCCGAAGTTGCCCTGGGACGAGCTGCTGGTCCCCGAGCACCCGCCGTTGGTGTGGATGCCGACCGCGACGTTGTAGAAGTTCCACAGGATCGCGCTGCCGGAGTTGCCGCCGGTCGTGTCGACGCCGTACTCGTGCGAGATCGTGTTCGAGCTGGCGACGTTCTCGCCGCGGAAGTCGCCCGTCGACGTCTGGTTCGTCGCGTTCTGGGCGTTGCGTCCTCCGGTCGTGCCCGCGGGCGTGCTGTCGGTGCCGAAGCCCGTGATGCGGATGAGGCTGCCGTCGGAAGGCGTCTCGCGCGACACGCGCGTGCCGCCGCCGTAGGCCTCGTGGGGCAGCAGGCCCGTGGTGGCGTTGACGCCCACCCCGAACACGGCCCAGTCCTGGCCGACCGGCGCCGCGCAGCCCTCGTAGCGCCACACGACCGAAGGGAGGTCGATCGGATACTGGTCCTGCGGTGCCGCGGGCATCGTCGTTCCACTCGCGGACGAGGCCGGTACGTTGAACTCGAGCACGCCGGTCAGGTCCAGGACCCCGTCGGGGACGAGCGGTCCGTCGCTGGTCGACGTGCAGTCGGGGTCGAAGTCGACGCAGTGCCCGGCCGTCAGGAACGCGCCGTTCGTGACGCGCCAGGCCGTGCAGCCGATGGAGAGGCGGCCCATGCGGTTGTCGGTCGACGCGACGCGGTTGTCGGTGCCGCACAGCGTCTCCCAGGAGCCGCCGCCGGCCCACTCGCCGACGACGACGTCCTTCAGGTCGACGAAGACGCGGAAGTCGTCGGGCGCGACCCAGAGCTGCAGCGTGATGGAGTTGCCCGCGAACATCGCGGAGCCGGAGTTCCAGGTCGCGAGCGACTCGGCGT
>CAYGPA010000355.1:0-6103 GCA_964351535.1 uncultured Planctomycetaceae bacterium | reverse complement strand
GGATGAAGTCGTTGCCCGTGATGTTGAAGGGCACCGTCGAGGTCGCGCTGGGCTGGCCGACGAAGGTCAGGAACGGCGCGCAGCCGAGCGAGTTCACCTTGCCCGAGCAGTACGTGATCGTGTTGTCGACCACCTCGACCTGGCCGCGGATCTCTCCGCCGCCGAACATGGTCGAGTGGATGTTCACGTAGACCAGCCCGGCCAAGACACTCGCCTCGTCCGGCTCCGAGTAGGTCCAGGTGCCCGCCTTGGGCGACCCGCCCGGGAGCGGGGTCAGGATGCCCCCGTTCGACCCGGGGGGCGCGAAGCCGTGCAGGTGGGCGTTCGTCTCCGCCGAGGAGAGGCCCGAGTACTCGATGTAGTAGTCGACGTTGTTCGTGACCGTGTCGATGGAGAACACGCCGACGCCCGTCGCCGTCGAGCCGTTGGGCGGGACCTCCTGCGCGCCGTCGAGGGACGCGAACAGGACCTCGTTCGGCGTGTTGTCCACCACGATCTGGCCGCGGATCTCGCCCGCGCCGAACATCGACGAGTGGATGTTCACGTAGGCCAGACCGTCGAGGTACATCTGCTCGTCACCGGGCGCGTACGTGAAGAAGCCGATCTTCGGGCTGCCGAGCGGCAGCGGCGTGATGATCGGTCCGTTGGAGCCCGGAGGCGCGAACCCGTGGATGTGCGCCACGGTCTCGGAGCCCGCGAGGCCGCTGAAGTTGATGAAGTAGTAGAGGCGGTCGTTGGCGCGATCGATGAAGAAGCTCGCCTGCCCGGTGGCGGTCGAGCCGTTGGGCGGAACTTCCTGCGCGCTGTCGAGGGTCGCGCCGGACACGATCCCCTGGGCTGCGGAGGGGGCGGCCAGGACGGTGCAGGCGGCGAGAGCCGCGAGGGCTCCGCGGGTGCGGGTCGGGATCGAGAGCATGGATCGGACTCCTTCGGGATGGCGAGGGGGGTCGACGGCCGGCCGAGCCGACGTGCTCCCGAACCATAAGGTGGAACGCACGATCCATGGGGCCTGACTGGCGTGCCGGCTTTGGCACCCTGGTAAGGAGGGCGCAAATGAACGAGGCTCCGCCCCGTAGCAGGGCGCTCCGCCGATGACCGACGCACCCGTAGTTCGCCTCGACGGCCTGTCCAAGTCCTACGGAAAGGTCGTGGCCCTGAGGGAGTTGACGCTCGAGATCCCCCCGGGGCTGCTCGCGCTGCTGGGTCCGAACGGCGCCGGCAAGACGACGCTGCTGAAGCTCCTCCTGGGTCTCCTGAAGCCGAACGCCGGATCGGCTTCGATCGCGGGGCGGGATCCGCGCCGCCGCTCCGACCGCCTCGCGCTGCGCCGCGCGATCGGCTACATGCCCGAGGGCGACTGCCTCCTGCCCGGGATGAACGCGGTCGAGATCGTCGGGACGCTCGGCAGGCTGACCGGGCTCTCGCAGCAGGACGCGATGAAGCGCGCGCACGAGACGCTCGACTACGTCGGCATCGACGAGGAGCGCTACCGCGGCGTCGACCAGTACTCGACCGGCATGAAGCAGCGGCTCAAGCTCGCGCAGGCGCTCGCGCACGATCCCGAGCTGCTGCTGCTCGACGAGCCGACCAACGGACTCGACCCCCGCGGCCGTCGCGAGATGCTCGAGCTGATCCGCGACCTGGGTCGGGCGCAGGGCAAGAACATCCTGCTGTGCTCGCATCTGCTGCCCGACGTCGAGCGCACGTGCCGCGACGTCGTCGTCCTGGACCGCGGGCGCGTGATCGAGACCGGGCGCATCGCGGAGATGACGCGCTCCGACGGCGCGTGGGTCGACGTGGACGTCGCGGGCACCGCCGACGCCTTCGCGACGGCGCTCGCGGACGCGGACGTGCCGTTCGAGCGCGCGACCGGGCGCCGCTTCCGCGTGCGCTTGCCCGAGGGCTCCGAGGACGTCGACTTCCTGTTCGCGCTCGCCCAGGGGACGGAGGCGTGGATCGCCGGCGTCCAGCGCGAGCGCTCGACGCTCGAGGACGTGTTCGTACGGACGATGGAAGCGGGAGGCGCGACCCCGTGAGCCCGGCGCGCACCGAGACCGAGGTCTACCGCGGCTTCCACGGCGAGCTGCGCGCCCCGCTGCTGCGCTGCCTCCCGCTGGCGGCGGCCGGCCTGCGCGTGGCCGTCAAGAAGAAGCTGCCGCTCGTGCTGCTCTATGCACCGTCCGCGATCTCGACGATCGTGTTCTCGTTCATCGTCTACGGGAAGTTCGCGCTCGAGGCGCGCCTCGACCAGGGCGACGTCTCCCCCGCGCTCGCGATCGGCGCCGCGCTGGCGGGCAGGATCTCCGAGGTGCGCGAGCTGCTGATCCAGGCGGTCATGAACACGCAGATCTTCGCGCTGTTCGCGATCACGTGGTACGGCGCCGGACAGATCGCCGAGGACCGGCGCGCCGGCGCCAACCTGCTGTACTTCGCGCGCCCCATCACGCGCCTCGACTACGCGCTGGGCAAGCTGCTGACGGTCATGGCCTTCGGCGCCTGCGCGATGCTGGTCCCGGTCCTCGTCATCTGCGGCATGGCGGCCTTCTCCTCCCCGGAGTGGGCCTTCCTGAAGCAAGAGGGCGACACCGTCTGGAAGGCCGCGCTGTTCGCGTCCTTCTGGGTCGGCAGCCTCAGCCTGGGAGTCCTGGCGCTGTCGAGCCTGGTCAAGCGCAAGGGCCTCGCCGTGGCCGGCGCATTCGCGTTCTACATGGCCAATCAGGCCCTGGGCGGCATCCTGGTCGAGCTGTTCGACGACCCGGGCTTCAGCCGCTTCAGCATCCTCGAGAACTTCCTGCGCGTCGGTCAGTGGATGTTCGAGATCGAGCAGAACAGCCGCCGAACGTGGCCGGTTGCGGACTCGTTCTGGATCCTCGGCGGCGTCGACGCGGTCTTCGTCGCCATCCTCGCGTGGCGCGTGCGCAAGCTCGAGGTGGTCGCGTGACGGCGGTGCTCACGGCGCGCGACCTCGGTCGCTGGTACGGACAGGTCATCGGCCTCAACGACCTCACGGCCGAGATCGGCGCGGGCATCACGGGCCTCTTGGGCCCCAACGGCGCGGGGAAGTCGACGTTCCTGAAGCTGATCGCCGGCGAGCTGCGGCCGTCGTCGGGCCGGCTCGAGGTCCTCGGGCTCGAGCCCTTCGCGAACCGCGAGTTCTTCCGCCGCGTGGGCTTCGCGCCGCAGCAGGACGCGCTGTACGACGACCTGACGGGACTCGAGTTCGTGACGCTGCTCGTCCGGCTGCACGGCTACCCGGCGCGCGAGGCGCGCGACCGCGCGCGGCGCGCGCTGGACCGCGCGGGGCTCGACTCCGCGATGGAGCGGCGCTGCGCGGGCTACTCGAAGGGCATGCGGCAGCGCGTGCGCCTGGCCCAGGCGATCGCCTGCGACCCCGAGCTCGTCGTCGCCGACGAGCCGCTGACCGGGCTCGACCCCGTCGGCCGCCGCGAGGTCCTGCAGCTCTTCCGCGAACTCGCCGAGGGCGGCGTGCACCTGATCGTCTCGAGCCACGTGCTGCACGAGGTCGAGGCGCTGACCGAGGAGATCCTGCTGCTGCACCGCGGACGCCTGCTGGCGCAGGGCTCCGTCGGCGAGATCCGCGACCTGCTCGACCAGCACCCGCGCCGCGTCGAGCTCGAGGCGCGCGACCCGCGGCCGCTGGCGCGCGCGTTGCTCGCCTTCGACGAGGTCGCGGGCGTCACGCTGACGGTGGACGACAAGCTGCTCGTCGAGACGCGCGACCTGCACGCCTTCCAGCACCACCTGGGCGCCGTCGCGAGCGAGCTGCGCTCCGGCATCCGCACCTTCGAGAGCACCGACGAGAGCCTCGAAGCGGTGTTCGACTACCTCGTCCGGTGACTCCCTTGGGCTTCCTCTCCGCAACCGCCGTGCTGTACGCGAACCAGCTGCGCCTCGTGGCGCGCTCCCGCCGCCTGTGGGTCTCCATCGCGCTGAGCCTGCTGCCGGTGGCCGCCGCGTCGGTGATCGTCCAGTTCGCCGAGCGCTACGACGGCGCGCCGCCCGCGCTCTCGATCGGCTGGATCCTGCAGGTGCAGGTGATCGTGCCGATCCTGGCCTTGATCCTCGGCTCGTCGGTCGTCGCCGAGGAGATCGACGACCGCACGCTGACGTTCCCGTTCACGCGGCCGATCCCGCGGCCGGCGCTCCTGTGGGGCCGCTGGCTCGCCTCGGCCACCGTGCTCTCGGTCCTCCTCGCGGCCAGCACGCTCGTCACGCTCGCGATCCTGCGCGCGGGCTTCGCCGACTACGTGCCGACTCCGGAGGAGCTCGAGAACCTCGGGCGCGAGGACACGCGCCTGGGCGGCGGCGTGACGCTGCCGCTGCTCTTCACCGTGCTGCTCGGCGGCCTCGCCTACTCGGCGCTCTTCGCGGCCATCGGCACGTGGATGCGCCACCCGATGATCCTGGGCCTCGGCTACACGTTCGCGATCGAGGGCTTCGTCGCGAACCTGCCGGGCAACAGCCAGACACTGACGATCCAGCACTACCTGCGCAGCCTCGTGGCCGCCTACGGCTCGCCCCAGTGGCGCCAACTCGCGGCGTTCCAGAACGCGGTGTTCGAGTCGGGCCCCGAGGCCCTGGTCACACTGGGGGCCGTGATCGCCCTCTCGCTGTTCGGCGGCTCGTGGATGCTCGCGCGCCGCCAGTACGTGCTGCCGGCCTGACCGCCGGGCCCCGCCAGGATCGCGGCTTCCGGCTCTCGGACCGCCGTCCAGATCGTGGACGCCCCGCGGCCGCGCCTCCCCGGAAGACCCCGCGAGGCCCGTCTCGAGGCCGTGGCACGCCTCTTGTTCAGGGGGAATCGTCCGCTCGCGCCAGACCCGCGAGCCCACCCCCTCCCCACAAGAGACGATCGAACCAAAGAGCCAACGATGACCACCACCCTGAGCAAGACCGCCCTCCGCCTGACCCTCGTCGCCAGCCTGGCAGCCGCCGCCGGCGCCCAGGACGCCACCGTGCCCGGCACGTTCCCGACCATCCAGTCCGCCGTGCTCGGAGCGACCGACATGGACGGCGACGGCATCATCCACATCCTCGTGATGCCCGGGACCTACAACGAGAACGTCATCATCCAGAACCGGCCGAACCGCCTGCTCGAGGGCTCCGGCTCCGCGAGCACGTTCATCTCCGGCAACAGCCCGGCCGAGGCGGTCGACGTGACGCGCTCGAACAACGTGACCGTGCGCGGCTTCACGATCACCAATACCGGGACCGGCGACGGCCTCGAGTACCAGGGCTCCGACTTCGGCCTGATCGAGAACAACGTGTTCACGGGCAGCCGCGACGGCGTCTCGGTCAACCGCTCGGACTTCGTGGTCGTGCGCAACAACCTCTCCGACGGCAACACGCAGGAGGGGATCAAGATGAACCGCTCCAACGACACGCTCGTCGAGGGCAACACGGCGACCAACAACAGGACCGGCATCGACAACGACCGCTCGCGTCGGACGATCGTCCGGATGAACACGTCGATGAGCAACATCAGCAAGGGCATCCGCGACCGCCGCAGCCAGGACGCCGTGGTCGAGTCCAACACCTCGACCGGCAACGGTAGCGACGGCCTCTTCGTCCGCGACTCCTTCGGCACGACCCTGCGCACGAACACCTCGTCGGGCAACGTCGAGAACGGACTGCGCATGCGCGACACGACCGGGTGCCTCATCACGATGAACCAGCTCGTCAACAACGGCGAGTGGGGCATCCGCCGCCGCGACTGGAACAACGACGACTTCGGCAGCGCCGCGGGCATCCAGCAGCCGCTGCAGGGCGACAACGTCGTGACCGGCAACGCGCTCGGCGCGCTGCGCGAGGACTGAGACCGCAGGCCCCCCACCCTCCCCCCGCGAACCCGAGTTCCCCCAGGGGGGCCGAGACCGGGTCCGACCTCGAGGTCGGACCCGGTCTTCTCATTCGTACAACGTCGGGCTCAGCCCTTGCCGCCGCGCGGCTGCGGCTTGGCGTTCCAGACGCGCATCGCGAGCAGCAGTCCCAGCAGCGCGAGCGGGACCATCGCCATGGGCCACGCGCGCCAGTTGTCGGGCTCGGTCACGGGGCCCGTCAGCGCGCCGGCCGCGTCGAACTC
>CAYGPA010000354.1:0-6104 GCA_964351535.1 uncultured Planctomycetaceae bacterium | reverse complement strand
AGCTTGGCGTCGCGCCACATGCGCTCGACGGGGTACTCGCGGCTGTAGCCGTAGCCGCCGTAGATCTGGATCGCGTCGTACGTGATCTTCATCGCGGCCTCCGAGGCGAACAGCTTCGCGATCGCGGCGGCCTTGCCGAACGGCTCGCCCAGGTCCTTCAGGCGCGCGGCCTGGTAGACGAGGTGCTGCGAGGCCTCGATCTGCGTCGCCATGTCGGCCAGCTTGAACTGCACCGCCTGCAGCTTGGCGAGCGGCTTGCCGAAGGCCTCGCGCTCGGTGGCGTACTTCACGGCGCACTCGTACGCCCCCTCGGCCAGGCCCAGGGCCAGGGCGCCGATCGAGATGCGTCCGCCGTCCAGGGTCTTCATGAACGTGATGAAGCCCTCGCCCTCCGGCCCGAGCATGTGGTCGCGGGGAATGCGGCAGTCCTCGAACACCAGGCTGGCCCAGTCGGAGCCGCGCATGCCGAGCTTGCGCTCGCCCTTCTCGATCGAGAAGCCGGGCGTCTCGCGCGGGATCACGAAGGCGCTGATGCCCTTGGAGCCCAGCGACTTGTCCGTGACCGCCGTGAACACGAACGTGTCGGCGAAGTTCGCGTTCGTGCAGAAGCACTTGCGGCCGTTGACGACGTAGCTGTCGCCGTCGAGACGCGCGGTCGTCTGCGTACCGCCCGCGTCCGAGCCGGCGTTGGGCTCGGTCAGCCCGTAGGCGCCCATGAACTCGCCCGTGGTGAGCTTCGGCACGTAGTCGCGCACGGTGTCGTTGCCCCAGGCGTACAGCGGGTACGTCCCGAGGCTGACGTGGGCCGCGAGCGTCAGGGCCGTGGAGCCGCAGACCTTGGCGAGCTCCTCGACCGCCAGGATGTAGCCGAGCGTGTTCCCACCGGATCCGCCGACGTCCTCGGGGAAGGGGATGCCGGTCAGGCCGAGCTCCACCATCTTGTCCCAGGTCTCCTTGGGGAAGCGGTGGCTCTCGTCGATCTCGGCGGCGATGGGTGCGACTTCGGCGCGCGCGAAGTCGCGCACCATCTCGCGGATCATGCGCTGGTCCTCGGTCAGCTCGAGGCCGTGCCGGATCTCGGGAAGGGTGGTGGAAGCGGTCGTCATCGTGGTGTGCAGGTTCGTGTCGAAGAAAGCCGGGCCCGAGGGCTCGGCCAGCTGAGTTGCGGGGGGGGGAGGGCTCGGCGGGTCGTGAGACGGGAAGGCGGACGCGGATCAGTCGAACTCGATCTGCCAGCCGGCCGTGCGGCGCTTGCGAGGCCGGCCCTGCGGCCGCGGGTTGTCCTCGCTCGCCTCACGGTAGAACTCGCTGCTGCGGCCGCTGCCCACCCATTCGATGAGCGCCTGCCGCGAGAACTTCCACTCGCGACCGATCTTGCGGGCCGGGATGTTCTGCGAATGCAGGACCTTGTTGAACGTCTTGATGCTGACGCCCAGCAGGGCGGCGGCCTCGTCGATGTTCAGGATCTCGCGGTCGGGGCTGGCACTCATGACCGACTTCCCTCTGGAGCTTCCTCCGCCTCCCACTTGCGCTCCATCTCCGCCTGGATCCACGCGGCGATCTCGCCGGTCGGGGTTCCGGGTCCGAACAGTCGCGCGAACCCTTCGCCTTCGAGCGCTTGCATGTCCTCGAGCGGGATGATTCCGCCCCCCACCATCAGCGTGTCGCCCTTGCCGCGCGCCTTCAGCTCCTCGCGCACGCGCGGGAAGAGCGACATGTGCGCGCCGGAGAGGATCGACAGTCCGACGACGTCCACGTCCTCCTGCGCCGCCACCTCCGCGATCATCGCGGGCGTCTTGTGCAGGCCGGTATAGACCACTTCCATGCCGTGGTCGCGCAGCGCGGCCGCGACGGTCTTGGCGCCGCGGTCGTGGCCGTCCAGGCCGGGCTTGGCAACGAGAACTCGGATCTTGCGCTTCAAGGATGGGGCTCGGTCGGCTGTGGGCTCATGAATACTTCAAGCTAGAGAATCATCGGCTCTACGTACTCGCCGAACTCTTCGCGCAGGACGCCGGCGATCTCGCCCAGCGTACAGTACGCGTGGGCGGCCGCTACGAAGCGTTCCAGCAGGTTCGATCCGTCGCGGCAGGCGCTGCGGACGGCCGCGAGCTCGCGTTCGACCGCGGCCGGATCGCGTCGAGCGCGCAGGTCCGCCAGGCGGCGGCGCTGTTCCTGCTCGACGGCGGGATCGATGCGGTGCACGTCGATGGTGGGCCCCTCCGACCCCTCCTCGTAGCAGTTGACGCCCACGACCTTCTTGGAGCGGCGCTCGACCGCGGCCTGGTAGGCGACGGCGGAGTTGTGGATCTCGCGCTGGATGTAGCCGGCGTCGATGCTGGGCACCACGCCGCCGCGCTTGTCGATCTCGGCGAAGTAGCGCTCGGCGTCTTCCTCGAGGCGCTTCGTCTCGGCCTCCACGAAATAGGAGCCGGCCAGCGGGTCGATCACGTGGGTGACCTCGGTCTCCTCGGCGATGATCTGCTGCGTGCGCAGCGCGATCTTGACGGCCTTCTCGGTGGGCAGCGACAGCGTCTCGTCCATCGAGTTCGTGTGCAGCGACTGCGTGCCGCCCAGCACGGCCGCCAGCGCCTCGTAGGCGGTGCGGACGATGTTGTTCTCGGGCTGCTGCGCCGTGAGCGACACGCCGGCCGTCTGCGTGTGGAAGCGGATCATCCACGACTTCGGGTTCTTCGCGCCGTACTTGTCCCGCAGGCGTCGCGCCCAGATGCGGCGGGCCGCGCGGAACTTGCAGATCTCCTCGAAGAAGTCGATGTGGCTGTCGAAGAAGAACGAGAGGCGCGGCGCGAACTCGTCCACGTCCATGCCGGCGGCGATGCCGCGCTCGACGTACTCGAAGCCGTTCGCCAGCGTGAAGGCCAGCTCCTGGGCCGCGGTCGAGCCCGCTTCGCGGATGTGGTAGCCGCTGATGGAGATCGTGTTCCACTGCGGGACGCGCCGGGCGCAATAGCCCATGACGTCGGTGATCATCCGCAGCGCGGGCTCCGCGGGAACCAGCCAGGCGTGTTGCGCCTGGTACTCCTTCAGGATGTCGTTCTGGACCGTTCCGCGCAGCTGCGCGGGGTCGAGGCCCTGGTTCTCGCCGCACGCGATGTAGAAGGCCAGGAGGATCGGCGCCGGGCCGTTGATCGTCATCGACGTCGACACCTCCCCCATCGGGATGCCGTCCATGAGCGTCTCCATGTCCGCGAGGCTGGAGATCGCGACGCCGACCTGACCGACCTCGCCGAGGCTCATCTCGTCGTCCGAGTCGTAGCCCATCAGCGTCGGGAAGTCGAAGGCCACCGAGAGACCGGTCTGGCCGTGGTCGAGCAGGAACTTGAAGCGCTCGTTCGTCTGCGCCGCCGTGCCGAAGCCGGCGAACTGGCGCATGGTCCACAGGCGACCGCGGTACATGTTCGCGTGCACGCCGCGCGTGAACGGGAACTGGCCCGGGAAGCCGAGGTCGCGCTCGTAGTCGACCTGCGCGTCGTCGGGACCGTAGAGCGCCTTGAGCGGGACGGCGCTGACCGTCGTGAACTCCGCGTCGCGGCTCTTCGCTCGCGCGTACGATTCCTTCCAGGCGCGCTGAGCCGCGCTGTCCTCCGTGGGCTTCGGCGCACCGCCCTGGGGCGGCGCCTCCGCGCGTCGTTCCGAATCGTGCGAAAGGGTCATGCTCCGCTGGCTCCCCCCGGCTGGGCGCCGGTCGGTGCTTCGGTTTCAGGGTACGGGATCGCGGCCAGAATGGGTTCCAGAATGGCCGCCGCGGCCGCGTACGGGGTCGTGTGCGCGTCGAGCCGGTCCGCCAGGCTGCGGCCGAGATCGCGCGAGCCCCAGAGCGTCTCGAGCAGCCGCTCGGCGACCACGTGCCGGACCTGCTCGACGCGGCGCTCCCGGCGGCGCCGCTCCAGGCGTCCGTCCGCCGCCAGGTAGCGGGCGTGATCCTCGACGGCTCTCAGCAGGTCGGCGAGGCCGGTGCGCGCCTTCGCGCTGACGCTGACGACCGGCGGCTTCCAGCGCGCGGCCGCCTCGGCGGTGTTCGCGTCGGGGCGCAGGCTGGGGCGCAGGCGCACCTGCACCGCCTCGTCGAGGTCGAGGGCGAGCTGTTCGGCGCCGGGCTGATCGGCCTTGTTCACGACGAGCACGTCCGCGACCTCGAGCAGCCCGGCCTTCATCGCCTGGATGCCGTCGCCCGCGCCCGGGTGGACCACGACGAGGACCGTGTCCGCGGCTCCGACGACGTCGAACTCCGCCTGCCCCACGCCGACGGTCTCGAGCAGGATGCGGTCGAATCCGAAGGCGTCCATCGCGTCGCAGGCGTCGATCGTCGCGCGCGCGAGACCGCCGTGTCCGTCGCGGCTGGCCATGCTGCGGATGTAGACGCCGGGGTCGAGCGTGCGCTCCTCCATGCGAATGCGGTCGCCGAGGAGCGCGCCTCCCGTGAACGGACTCGAGGGGTCGACGGCCAGCACCGCCACGGTCTCGCCCGCCTCGCGGTAGAGGCGCGCGAGCTCGTTCGTCAGCGTGCTCTTGCCCGCGCCCGGCGGCCCCGTGATGCCGAGGCGCGACGCGCGCCCCACGCGCCCGTACACCGCGTCCAGCACGCGCGCGAAGCGCGGGTCGCCGTTCTCGGCCCACGAAATGGAGCGCGCCAGAGCCGTGCGGTCGCCCTGGAGCAGTCGCGCGGTGAGCTCGTCGGGATCGTTCAAGAGCACCCGCGCGGTCTACGCCAAGAGCTTGCGAGCGATCACGAGGCGCTGGATGTCGGTCACGCCCTCGTAGATCTCCGTGATGCGCGCGTCGCGGAACAGTCGCTCGACGTGGAAGTCGTCGGTGTACCCGGCGCCGCCGTGGATCTGCAGGCACTCGTCGGCCGCGAAGTTGCAGGCCTGCGAGGACAGGAGCTTCGCCTGGGCGGCCTGCTGCGAGCACGGCTCGCCGCGGTCACGCAGCCACGCCGCGCGCTGCACCATGAGCCGCGCCGCGTCGAGCCTCGCCGACATGTCCGCGAGCTTCCACTGGATCGCCTGGAAGTCCCCGATCGGCCGATTGAACTGCGTGCGCTCCTTGGAGTACTTGATCGACGCCTCGAGGCAGGCGCGGCCGATGCCGACGGCCTGCGCGCCGATGCCGATGCGGCCGCCGTCGAGCGTGTCGAGCGCGATCGGGAAGCCGCGATCCACCTCGCCCAGCACGTTCGCCTTCGGAACGCGCATGTCCTCCAGCAGGATCTCGACGGCGGAGGAGCCGCGGATCCCGCACTTCAGCTCCTTCTTGCCGACGTTGAAGCCGGGGGCGTCCACGGGGCACAGGAAGGCCGAGATGCCGCGCGACTTGGACACGTCCGGATTGGTGCGCGCGTACACGATGACGAGGCCCGCTTCCTTGCCGGTCGTGACCCAGATCTTCGTGCCGTTCAGGACGAAGTCGTCGCCGTCGGCGACCGCCGTGGTCTCCAGCGCGGCCGCGTCGGAGCCCGAGTTCGGCTCGGTCAGCGCATAGGCGCCGATCAGCTCGCCGCTCGCGAGGCGCGGCAGCCACTGCTGCTTCTGCTCGTCGTTGCCCCACTTCAGGATCGGGGCGCAGACCAGGCTGTTGTGCACCGACACCGTGACGCCGGTGGCGCCGCAGGCGCGGTTCAGTTCCTCGAGGACGACGGTGAGCGCGAGGTTGCTGAGTCCGGCTCCGCCGTGGGACTCGGGGACCGTGAGCCCCCAGAACCCCAGCTCGGCGATCTTGCCGAACAGGTCCGGATCCAGGCGCGCTTCGCGGTCGTGGCGGTCGGCCCGCGGCGCGAGCTCCGCTTCGGCGAAGTCGCGCGCCATGTCGCGCACCATGCGCAGCTCTTCCGAGAGTTCGAAGTCCATGTGGGTCCCGTCGTCAGGAGTATTCGTAGAAGCCCTTGCCGGCTTTGCGCCCCAGTCGCCCCGCGGCGACCATGCGACGCAGCAGCGGACAGGGCCTGTACTTGGAGTCGCCCAGCTCGCGGTGCAAGACCTCGAGGATGTCCAGGCAGACGTCGAGACCGATCAGGTCCGCCAGCGCCAGCGGTCCCATCGGGTGGTTCATGCCGAGCTTCATCACCGTGTCGATGCCCTGCTCGTCGG
>CAYGPA010000353.1:0-6132 GCA_964351535.1 uncultured Planctomycetaceae bacterium | reverse complement strand
CGCCGCGGGCGCGCTGCTCGTGGCTCCGCTGCTCGTCGCCGCCGGAGAGCGGCGCAGGGTCGCGACCGCTCGCGGCCCGGGCCGGCCGCTCGAGCTGGTGCTCGCCGTCGCCTGCGCCCTCGGCATCACGCTGCTCGCGATCGCCGCGCCGGGGCCGCCGCTGCGCATCGCGCTGGGCTTCCCCTACCTGCTGCTCCCGATCTTCGCCTGGATCGCGCTGCGCTTTCGCGGACTCGCGGTCGCCGTGCCCGTCGCGTCGTGCGCGCTGGCGCTCGTGATCGCGACCGCGCTGGGCCAGGGTCCCTTCGCGGCCGAGCCCTCCGCGACCGGCGGCGCGGCGATGCTCGGAGCGGCGACGCTGCAGGTCTTCCTGGCCGTGACGATCACCTCGACCCTGCTGCTCGCGGCCGCGGCCGCCGAGCGCGATCGGGCCGCGCGCGCGGAGCAGCAGGCCGAGACCCGGCTCGAGACGGTGCTGCGCCTGGAGGAGACCAACCGGCACGTCGCCGGCATCGCGCACGACTTCAGCAACGTCAACATGGCCCTGAGCGGCAACCTCGACCTCCTGCGCATCAAGGGCGTTCCTCCGGAGAGCGAGCGCTTCCTCGACTCGCTCGGGAACGCGGTGGAGTCGGCGCAGGTGCTCGTCGACCGCCTGATGAACTCCCCCGGCAGTTCGGAGCGCCTGCGCGACTGCGACCTGCCGCAGCTCACGCGCGAGGTCGTCGACCGCATCCGCGGCTCGCTCGAGCCGGGCGTGGAGCTCACACTCGCACTCCCCGCGGAGCCCATCCAGCGGTTCCTCGACCCGCTGGCCTTCGACCGCATCCTCAGCAACCTGATCCGCAACGCGGCGGAGGCCGTCGGGGACGCGGGTCACATCGACGTCGTCGTCGCGTCCGCGGAGGGCCAGGTCCTGCTGACGGTGCGCGACGACGGCCGCGGCATGGACGAGGCCACGCGCAACCGCATCTTCGACCCGTTCTTCACGACCAAGGGCCAGCGCGGCAAGGGCATCGGCCTGTGGTCGGTGCGTCAGCTGGTCGAGGAAGGCGGCGGGCACGTGTCCGTGCGCAGCCGCCTGAACGAGGGCGCGACCTTCACGATCCGCTGGCCGCTCGGGGGCTGATGGGGTTCCTCAGACGGCCTGCCGCTTCCACGTGCCGCGGCGGAACAGGAAGAAGCCCAGGATCGAGACGAGCGTCTGCGCGACTGCGATCGACACGAACACGCCCAGGGGTCCGAAGCCGAACGGGATGGAGAGCGCCCAGGCGAGCGGCACCTCGATCAGCCAGTAGCAGACGAGGTTGATCCAGGTCGGCGTGCGCGTGTCCCCGCTGCCGTTGAAGGCCTGGACGAACGCCAGGCCGAAGCCGAGGAACACGTAGGCGAGCGACATGACGCCGAGGCACTGGGCCGCGGTCGCGACGACGGCCGGCTCCTTCGAGAAGATCCCGGCCAGCTCCTCGCCCGCGGTGAGGAACACGATCGCCACGAGACCCAGGAAGCCCGACGTCGCCGAGCCCGTCAGCCACACGGAGCGCTCGGCGCGGTCCGGCTGCTTCGCGCCGAGGTTCTGACCCACGAGCGTCGCCGCCGCGTTCGAGATCCCCCAGGCCGGCAGGAACACGAAGATCATCAGGCGCACGGCGATCGTGTAGCCCGCCATGGCCTCCGCTCCGAACAGGTTGACGATGCGCACGAGCCCGACCCAGCTCGTCGTGCCGATCAGCATCTGCAGCGTGCCCGTGCCCGCGATGCGGTACAGGCTCGCGAGCGTCTCGGGGACGATGCGCAGCTCCGCGAGGCCCACGGACAGCCGCCCCACGCCGCGCTGGAGCAGCCGCAGCTGGTACAGCACGCCGACGCCCCGGCCGATGGTCGTGGCCACGGCGGCGCCGGTCACGCCCATGGCCGGGATCGGGCCCCAGCCGAAGATCAGGAGCGGGTCGAGAGCGATGTTGATCGCGTTCGCGAGCCACAGCGAGCGCATGGCCAGGACGGGATCGCCGGCGCCTCGAAACACCGCGTTGACCAGGAACAGGAGGAAGATCGTCGCGTTGCCGCCGAGCAGCACGGCGTTGTAGCCCCGTCCCATCGCGGCCGTCGCGGCGTCGGCCCCGAGCAGCAGCATGAGCTCCTCGGCGAACACGATGCCGACCACGGCGACCGGCAGCGACGTGACGAGCCCCGCGACGATCGCCTGACCGGCGACGCGCGACGCCGCGCGCGCATCGCCCTCCCCGACCCGCCGCGAGACCATCGCCGTGGCCGCCATGGAGAGGCCGAGGGCCAGCGCGAAGACGATCGTGACGAGCGAGCTCGAGGTCCCGATCACGGCCACGGCGCGCGCGCCGAGGCGCCCGACGAAGAAGGTGTCCACGACCGCGAAGAGCGACTCCATGGACATCTCGAGAACCATGGGCACCGCGAGCAGGAAGACCGCTCGACCGAGACCGACGCGCGTGAAGTCCAGCGCCTCCCCGCGCAGGACCGAGCGCAGCGCGACCCAGAGACCCTTCTCGACCGGACCCTCCGGCGCGCGTGCCTCCGACCTCTTCGTGTTCTCCGCCATGGCCTCCCCGCGTCCTTTCACGTCCAGGTCCGGGAGCCTGGGCCACGAAGCGTCGAGCGCGGGATTGTAGGGCTCTCGGCCGAGCGCACCCTTCGCGGAATCGCGCGAATCAGTCGCGCTTCTTCAGGAGCTCGAGCAGCCCCTCCTGGAACGTGCGCTTCAGCGTGCTCTTCGCGGCGCGTTCGAGGAATCCGCTCGCGATCTGGACGCGCGGCCGCGGCCACGTGCCGCTCAGCGTGATCGGCACGGCCAGGTCGGGGTCCAGGCGGTCGCGGTAGCGCTCGATCAGCTTGCCGGCATCCCCGCCGAGATACTGCAGCGGCAGCTCGGTCGCGAGGTCGAGCGCGCGCGTCGTCAGGTCGAAGGAGCCGGTGAAGAAGAACTCCTCGCCCTCGATCGACAGCGGCAGCGCGTCGTAGCGCACGGCGCCGTCGCGGATCGTGAGCTGGAGGGGCTCGAAGGTCTTCGTGCGCTGCTCGCGCTCTCCCAGGAACTCCGCGAGCCCGGGGAGCGAGCGGTACAGGACCTCGCCGAGCTCGAGCCGCACGTCGGCGCTCAAGCCCGCGACCCCGGCGCCCAGCGGGGCGCGCAGGTTGCGCAGCGCGATGCGCAGGGGCTCGGCGTCCGGCGCCTTGGTCACGTCGACGAGCAGCGGGACGAGGTTGCCGACCACGCGCTCGGAGACGAGCGGAGTGAGCTGCAGCGTCGCGTCGACGCCGGTCTCGCCGGTGGTCACGAGGGCGCCGTCCTCGAGCCGGCACGTGAGCTCGACGCGGCCGAGAGCGGAGTCGAGGGTGCCGGCGAGCGGCTCCTCGCCGCCGTCCGAGATCGCGCCGCGCAGCCGTCCCGAGATCGTCGCGCCCAGCACGTCGACGAGGAGGCCGCCCTGCTCCAGGTACGCGTCGACGACGCCGGTCGGGAACCGCTCGAGGGCGGCGTCGACCTCGAGCCGCGCCGGAGCGATCCAGCCGTCCGCGAGACCGCGGGCCAGATCGAACACGCGCACGTCGGCGCGCAGGGCGCCGCCTCCGGGGGTCCGCGCCGTGAGCTCGAGCTCGTCCGCCGTCGCGTCCGCGGACCCGGAAGCCGAGGGCACGAGCCGCGCGCGCAGCGCGACGTCCTCGAGGACGAGCGATGTCGGGTCCGAAGCGGTAGCGGCGGACGGAGGTGCGGGATCCGCACCGCCGGCCGCGAAGTCGCCGAAGCCGCGCGCCGGCGTGGTCCGCTCGCGCGGCGCGCCGAGGTCCCGACCCTCGAGCACGCGCGGTGTCCGCGCGGCGATCGCGAGCCGCGGCAGGTCGATCCGCAGGTCGGCGTGCGCCGCGTCGATCGAGGCGGGATAGCTGGCCTCCAGCGGCCAGCGGACGTCGCGGGCGACGAGCGCCAGCGGCTCGCCCGCGACGAGCTGGGTCGACGGCGGCATCGAGAGCGTCGCGGCGAGGCGCGCGAGCACGGCGGAGGTCGTCGCGAGCGTCGCGGACACGCCCTGCTCGCCGTCGGCGCGGAACTCCGTCTCGGTCAGCTCGCCCGTGACCTGCAGGGACAGGGCTCCCGCCGCGACGGTCACGAGGACCGGACGCGGCGCTTCCGGGTCCTCGGCCGACGTGGACGCGGGCGCGGTCCCGAGCGTCCCGCGCACCTCGACCCGCTGCGCGCCGAGCGCGGACCAGTCGGCCTCGTTCTCGGGCGGCACGAACGGCGCGAGGGAGGCAGCGTCGGGCACCGTGCAGTCGAACGCCAGCGCATCGGCTCCAGACGGCGGCGGCGCGCCGAAGCCGGCCGCGACCGCGGCGGACTCCTTCCCCGCGCCCACGACGACGGTCGCGCGCGTCGCGGCGCCCTCGGACGTGAACGACACGTCGGCGGCGACGCGCGCCGCGCGCGGGTCGCCGCTCAGGCGCAGGCCGAGCCGCGCGCTTCCCGACGTTCCGAGACGGTCGGCCCAGGTCGGCGCGCCCTCCTCCGCGAGGGCGTCGAGCGCGCGCAGCGGAAGCTGGTTCAGCTCGACGTCGAGGCGTGTGTCCTCCCACGCACCGCCCTGCTCCAGGCCGCGCAGCAGCGCCGGCGGGTCGGGGAAGCGCAGCACGACGTGCAGCGGTTCGGCGTCGGGCACGCGCGGGTCGCAGCGCAGCTCGAGGCGCGCCGGGGTCGATCCGGAGTCCGCGGACGCGTCCACCGACAGCAGCACGCGTAGGCTGTCGAGTGCGAGCTCCTCCCCCGCCGGCAGGACCGGCTCGAGGAGCGGCGCGCCGCGCACGGTCCAGTCGCCGAGACCCAGCACGACGTCGAAGGTCGACGACTGGCCGAGGCGCTCGAGCAGCCCGCGCCCCCGTTCGTCGGCGGCGAGCAGCTCGGCCGCGGGCAGGTCCACGCCGCGCACCTCGAATTGCAGGCGCCCGGGCGCGCCGACGACCTCGACCTCGCCGGCCTGGATCGTCGTGGCCTCCGGTAGGTCGACCCAGCCGCTCCACGGCTGCCGGGCGTCCACCTGGAGCCGGCCGTGGCTCAGCAGCGCGGTCGACGCCCACCCGGCGTGCGGAGCGCTCGCGGAGAGCTCGACGAAGCCCTCGTCGAGCGTGCCCGTCGCGACGGCGAGCAGGTCGAGGCGGTCGCCGAGGGTCTCCCGCAGCGCACCGCCCGCGAGCGCGTCGAGGAAGGCCACCGGGAAGGCCTGCAGCTCGCCGCGCAGCTCGAGCTCGGGCGCGTCCTCGGCCGAGGTCGGCAGCCGCTCCAGGCGCGCGTCGAACGCGAGCGCACCGGGAGTCTCCGCCTCGACGCGCGCGCTGGCCCGCGCGGTCCAAGGTTGCTGCGCGCCGTCGACGTCCGCGTCGTGGTGCAGCTCGAAGATCAGGTCGCGCAGCTCGAGCGTCTTGCTCGCGCCGGTTTCCGCGGCGCGCGTGCGCGCGCTCTCCCACGTCACGCGCGGCGCCTCGACGACGAGGTCGATCCCGCGCGCCAGGAGGCGCCGCGTCCAGCTCCCGTCCGCGTCGTCGTCGCCGTCGTCCGGGTCCGCGCCGGCGGAAGCGGAGGTCGTCCGCTCGGCGAGCGCGCGGTGCAGGTTCAGCTCGCCGGCCTCGTCCTCGACCAGGCTCAGCTCGAAGCGCGCGCGCACCGCGTCGAGGCGCCCGCGCTCGCCGAGCAGGTTCCAGAGCGACGGCAGCTCGATCGAGCCCGCGGCCACGAACTGTCCCTCGGGGTCGAGCAGACGCACGCCGCGCACGGCTTGACCGTCGAACCAGCCGAGCTCGACCGCCTCGACCTCGAGCCGTCCGCGGCGCGACTCCTCGAAGCCGTTCGAGACGACCGCGGCCGCGTAGTGCGACGCGACGGTCGGGGTCAGCAGCACGAGGCCGGCAAGCGCGCCCAGCGCGAGCGCGAAGCACCCGAGCCCCCCCCGCAGGAAGCGGGGCAGGCGCCGGCGGGGGCGCTCCTCCGGGGAGCGGGGATCCGTCACGTCGACCACGGAGACCAGTTTGGACCGCTCAGGCGGCTAGCCCGGACTATTCATGACGCGTAGATCGAAACGGCTCAACTCGGCTCCTGCTGGTGCTTTGCGA
>CAYGPA010000352.1:0-6172 GCA_964351535.1 uncultured Planctomycetaceae bacterium | reverse complement strand
ATGATCGCCGCCGGTCACGGCCGCGTGGTCAACGTCGCGAGCTCCGCCGGCCTGTACGGCTACCCCTACGTGGCCTCGTACTGCGCCTCGAAGCACGCGCTGGTGGGCTGGTCGCGCGCCGCCGCCGCCGAGCTCGAGAAGAAGGGCGTCACCGTCAACCTGGTCTGCCCCCACTACGTCGACTCGCCGATGACCGACGCCTCGGTCGCCCGCATCGCCGAGACCACGGGCCGCTCCCCCGAGGAGGCCCGCACCCTGCTCGCCTCCCAGAACCCCGGCGGCCGCTTCGTGAAGCCCGAGGAAGTCGCCGCCGCCGTCGCCGAACTCGTCACCGGAACCGCCACCGCCCGAATCGTCGAACTGGACGGCAGCGACACCCCGAGCTGAAGCGCGCAGCGCTCCCGGAACTCCGCCGGAATCGAGTTCCCGGGGCCTGCGGATCTCTGCCGGAATCGAGTTCCCGGGACCTGCGGATCTCTGCCGGAATCGAGTTCTCGGGGCCTGCGGATCTCTGCCGGAGTCGAGTTCCCGGGACCTGCGGATCTCTGCCGGAATCGACTTCCCGGGGCCTGCGGATCTCTGCCGGAATCGAGTTCTCGGGGCCTGCGGATCTCTGCCGGAATCGAGTTCTCGGGGCCTGCGGATTCTCTGCCGGAATCGAGTCGGGGACGGACGGTTCCGGGCGGATCCGGGAGAGCTCGATTCCGGCAGAGTTTCGATTCCGGTGGGGTGTCGATTCCGGCAGAGTTCACCTCCTCGTCCATCGGCCTCCCGGGGGGCGGTGCGCGCGGTGTCGACGGGAGCGGAGAAAGCGCATGGAAATCGTGCAACCTGAAGGTTGGAAGGCGCCGCGCGGCTATGCGAACGGCGTGCTCGCGCCCGCGGGGGCGCGTCTCCTGTTCGTCGCCGGGCAGATCGCCTGGGACGCCGAGCAGCGCCTCGTCGGCCCTGGAGACTTCGTGGCGCAGTTCGGCCAGGCCCTCGACAACGTCGTCGCGGTCGTGCGCGCCGCCGGGGGGGAGCCCGAGAACGTCGCGCGGCTCGTGATCTACGTCACCGACAAGCGCAAGTACCTCGGCGACCTGCGCGCCGTCGGCGAGCGCTACCGCGCCGCGCTCGGCAAGCACTTCCCGGCCATGGCGCTCGTCGAGGTCGCCGACCTGCTCGAGCAAGGCGCCCTGGTGGAGATCGAGGCGATCGCTGCGCTGCCGGCGCCGGGGTGAACCGACGCTACCGCGGGGCGGCCAGGCCCCGGCGATAGACGTGCACCGCGCCCGAGCCGTACTCGGGTGCGACGGCGTAGGGCGCGGCCACCGCCAGGCGACCACCGCCCACGGCCATGGCCGTGCCGTAGGCGCCGTCTCCCTGGGGTCCGTTCTCGCCGGAGATCTTCGCCTCCAGCGCCCATTCGCCGGAGGGGCGGCGCACGTAGGTGTTCACGTACGGGACGGAGCTCGCGTCGTTGCGGGCCGTCACGAAGGCCCGCGAGCCGCGCACGGCCACGACCTCGCCGAACCTCGCGTCCGGGACCTGGTCGTCGAGAGCCGGCTCGAGCTTCTGCGCCTGGACCCAGGCGCCACGCTGCTTCCGGAACACGTACGCGGAGCCGCGGTGGCTGAATTCGTCGAAGACGGCTCCGACGATGAGGTGATCGGCATGCCCGGCGACCGAGAAACCGAAGTGTGCGTCGGCCTCGCCGTCGAGCGGCAAGACCAGCGCTTCGTGTTGCGCACCGCCGCGGGTCAGCCGCCAGACGTGGGCCGCTCCCGAGCTGGACCCGGAATGGAACGATAGGTCGGAGCCGACCACGGCCGAGGAACCGAACAGAGCGGAGCTGCGGCTACCGAAGCTCTGTGGGTCGGAATGCACCAAGACTTCGGATTGCGCGTAGGTGCCGTCCGTCTGGAGGTCGAACACGTAGATGCGGCTATCAGGCATGAACTGGGTGTGGCCCCCGACCAGCACGCGACCGTTTCCGATCGCCACGCTGACGCCGAAGTTCACGTTCGCACCGGGCTCGCTCGGCTGTAGCTCGGTCAAGAACGACCAGGTTCCGTCCCCAGCACGCTGGAACAGGAACGCGCTTCCCGAATTCTGTCCGACGATGTCTGCGAGAGGCGCGCCCACGACGGCCAGCGAATCCTCGATCGCGACGCTGGACCCCAGTCCACCGAGGTAGGGCAGCTGCGGCGGAACGAGCATGCTCTCGAGCGTCCAGCCTTGCGGGCCGCGGAGGTACGCATACGCCACTCCGCTCTGGAACTGGACCACGTCGCTGCCAATCGCCCCGACCACCATGCGGTCCTCCCAGAGGGCCACGGAGGTTCCGAAGCGAGACCGCTGGTGTCCGTTCGGATCGGTGAGGACGGCATCCTCGATCCAAACGGAATCCGCAGACTGGACGTGGGCGGACGTTCCGACAGCGGCCTGCAGCACCGCGCAGACGACGAGGTTGAGAATCATGTCCGTTCCTCTTCGGTTCGTGGTCGGTGGCTGGCCGGCACACAACGACTACCCGCGATATCGGAGAGGGTCACGGGATCGCGCAGCCGCGGGAGTTCTCGTGTGGATGGAGCGCCTCGCTCGCACCTGGGTGAGTGCCCTCTGGGAGCCGGTCGGGCAGGCGGTTAGGCTCTGCGACCCGTCAACCGCGGACCCTCGACATGAATCCCAAGCACTTCCGCTACGAAGAATCCGACGGCGTCGCCACGATCCGGTTGGACCGGCCGGAACGCCTGAATGCCTTGACCTTCGACTCCTACGCCGAGCTGCGCGACGCGTTCGCGGCGCTGCGTGAGCGCGACTCGGTGCGCTGCGTCGTGTTGACGGGCACGGGGCGCGCGTTCTGCTCGGGCGGGGACGTGAAGGACATCATCGGCAAGCTCTTCGGAGTGTCCGACGCGCAGCTGCTCGCGTTCGCGCGCATGACCTGCGACCTGATCGAGAACATGCGCCGGCTCGAGAAGCCGATCGTCGCGTCGCTGAACGGTACGACCTGCGGCGCGGGCGCGGTGATGGCCGCCGCGGCGGACCTGCGCATCGCGAGCGACACGGCCAAGATCGCATTCCTCTTCACGAAGGTCGGGCTCTCGGGCGCGGACATGGGCGCCGCCTGGCTCTTGCCGCGCATCGTGGGGCTGGGGCACGCGAGCGAGCTCCTGATGGGCGGGGAGTTCGTCTCCGCGGCGCGCGCGGCGGAGATCGGCCTCTACAACCGCGTCGTGCCGGCGGACGAGCTAGACGCGGCCACGCACGAGTGGGCGCGCCGCCTGGCGGACGGGCCCAGCCTCGGCATCGCGATCACCAAGCGCATGCTGAACGAGGAGGCCTCGATGACGCTCGGCGAGGCCATGCAGGCCGAGGGCTGGATCCAGGCCGAGTGCATGAAGCATCCCGACTACCGCGAGGCCTACGAGGCCTTCACGGCCAAACGGCCCGTGGACTTCACGCAGTTCGACGCGCGCGGCCGCCGTCGCGCCGGAGGATCGGCGTGAGCGACGCGCTGGTGCTGGAGCGGCTCGTCGAGCGCGCGCGCGTCCTCGGCAACGAGTCCGCGGCGGGCCTCGAGGGTCTCGGCGAGGACGCCGCCGCGCGCCGCGCGCTGCAGGCCGTCGCGGGCGCCGAGCTGACCGCCTGGTGCGTGCCCGCGCGCTTCGGCGGCGCGGATCCGCAGGGCCTCGTGGCGGACGACACCGTGTCGGTGCGCGCGCTGTGCGCGCTGCGGCAGGAGCTCGCGTACCACTCCGGCATGCTCGACGTCATGCTCGTGATGCAGGGGCTCGGCAGCTTCGCGCTGGCCCTGGGCGACCGCGGCGGGGACGGCGAGGCCGCGCGCCGCGAGCTGCCGCGCGTCGCGGCGGGGCAGAGCATCGCGGCCTTCGCGCTGACCGAGCCCGACGCGGGCTCCAGCCTGACCGACGTTGCCACGCGCGCGGAGAGGGCCGGCGACGGCTGGCGCCTCGACGGGCAGAAGACCTTCATCTCGAACGCCGGCATCGCGGACCTCTACACGCTGCTCGCGCGCACCGCGGGCGCGCCCGGCGACCGCGCGGAGGACGCCTTCACGATGTTCCTCGTGCCCGGCGACGCCCCGGGGCTCTCCGTGGAGCGCTTCGAGGTCATGGCGCCGCACCCGATCGGCACGCTGACGCTCGCGGGCGTCGAGCTTCCCGCGGAGGCCGCGATCGGCGAGGTCGGCGGCGGCCTGCCGCTCGCGCTGGCGACGCTGGCGCGCTTCCGCACGTCGGTCGCCGCGGCCGCCAACGGGTTCGCGCGGCGCGCGCTGGACGAGGCCCGCGCGCACCTCGCCGCGCGCAAGCAGTTCGGACGGCCGCTGTCGAGCTTTCAGGGCCTGCGCTTCGACCTGGCCGAGATGGACACGCGCCTGCGCGCGGCCGAGCTCCTGGTCGACGAGGCGGCGCGGGCCGTGGACGCCGAGGCGCCCAGCACCGCGCCCGCCGCGCGCGCGAAGCTCTTCGCGACCGAGAACGCCGGCTGGGTCTGCGACCGCGCGGTCCAGCATCTCGGCGGTCTGGGCGTCCGGAGCGGACACATCGTCGAGCGCCTGTATCGTGAAGTGCGCGCCCTGCGGATCTACGAGGGCACGAGCGAGATCCAGAAGCTGATTCTCGCCAAGGAACTCCTCTCCTCCTGAACGCCATGGCCAAGTTCCAGCGCCACATCTTCACCTGCATCAACGAACGCACCCCGGGCGACCCGCGCGGGTGCTGCGCGGCCACCGGCGGTCACGACGTGGCCGCCGCGTTCAAGAAGAAGCTGCACGAGCGCGGCCTGAAGCGCATCGTCCGGGCGAACAAGGCCGGCTGCCTCGACCAGTGCCACCTGGGGCCGACCGTCGTGGTCTACCCCGAGGCCGTCTGGTACGGGCGGGTCACCCCCGAGGACGTCGACGAGATCATCGAACGCCACGTGATCGGCGGGGAGCCGGTCGAGCGGCTCCGGATCCCCGACGAGCAGCTCACGGGACGCGACCCGAGCGTGCAGGACGTACAATCGCCCCCCGAATGACTCAGCAAGCATCCGGCGCCGCCCCGGCGAGCCTCGACCACGACCCGAACGCCTGGCGCGAGCGGTTTCCGATCCTCGCGAGCACGAACTACCTCGTGAACCACAGCCTCGGCGCGATGCCGGCGGCGGTGCGCGACAAGTTGAACGCCTTCGCGGACCAGTGGGCCACGCGCGGCGTGCGCGCCTGGTCCGAGGGCTGGTGGAGCGCGCCGGTCGACGTCGGCAACGTGCTGGGCCGCATCATGAACGCGCCCGCGGACTCGGTCGTGATGCACCAGAACGTCTCGATCATCCAGGCCATCGTGGCCTCGGCGCTGGACTTCTCCGGCCGGCGGAACAAGGTCGTCTACACCGACCAGAACTTCCCCACGAACATGTACGTGTGGGAGGGCTGCGTCTCCCGCGGCGCGCGCATCGTGACCGTGGCCAGCGAGGACGGCATCACGGTGCCGACCGAGCGCCTGCTCGAGGCGATCGACGAGGAGACGTTGATCGTCCCGATCAGCCACGTGTTCTTCAAGAGCGCCTACCTGCAGGACGCCGCCGCGATCTGCGCGCGCGCCAAGGAGGTCGGCGCGCTCGTGCTGCTCGACACGTACCAGTCGCTCGGAACCGTGCCCCTCGACGTGCAGGAGCTGGGGGTCGACATGGTCTGCGGTGGCTCGGTGAAGTGGCTCTGCGGCGGCCCCGGAGCCGGCTATCTCTACGTGCGGCCGGACCTGCTGCCGAAGCTCGCGCCCACGATCACGGGCTGGGCGGCGCACGCGGCGCCGTTCGCGTTCGAGACGGGTCCGCAGCGCTTCGCCCCCGGCATCGAGCGCCTGCTGCACGGCAGCCCCGCGGTCTCCGCGCTGTTCGGCGCGACGGCGGGCTACGAGATCGTTCACGAGGTCGGCGTCGAGACCATCCGCGCGTGGTCCGAGCACGTCACGGAGTACCTCCGCGAGGAGATGCTGTCGCGCGGCTTCCGCGTGCCCAGCCCCGCGGACACGGCGCGGCGCGGCGGAATGCTGATCGTCGGCCTGAACGACGACGAGGACGGGCCGAGCTTCGTCGCCGCGCTGGCGGAGCGCTCGATCCTGGTCGACCACCGCCCCGGCGCCGGTATCCGCGTCAGCCCGCACTTCTACACGCGACGCGAGGA
>CAYGPA010000351.1:0-6175 GCA_964351535.1 uncultured Planctomycetaceae bacterium | reverse complement strand
GCCGACCCCCCTCCCGCGCCAGGCAGTTCGACGAGGGCCACCTGCGGGGGACGGATCCGGGCTGCCCGGGCCCGGTCAGGACTCGACCGGCCCGCGCACGATCCGCTGGAGCTCCGCGAGGAGCTCGGTGACGCCTCGCCCGGTGACCGAGGACAGCCGGTGCACCTTGCGGCCGGCCGCGCGCTCGAGGTCGGCGGCGCGCCGCTCGGACTCCTCGTCCTCGACCTTGCTCGCCGCGAGCACGCGCGGCTTCGCCGAGAGCTCGAAGGAGGTCTTCTCCAGCTCGCCCTCGATCACGCGCAGCGCCTCCTCGGGCGGGGTCGTCGCGTCGGACGAGACGTCGACGAGGTGCAGCAGGCACGGGCAGCGCTCGACGTGGCGCAGGAAGCGGTCTCCCAGGCCCGCGCCCTCGGCGGCCCCTTCGATGAGCCCGGGCAGGTCGGCCAGGCACAGCGTGTCGTAGTCCCCCACCGCCGCGATCGCGACCTGCGGAACGAGCGTCGTGAACGGGTAGTCGGCGATCTTGGGCGTCGCCGCGGTGACGCGCGAGAGGAACGTCGACTTGCCGGCATTGGGCAGGCCGACCAGGCCGACCTCGGCCAGGAGCTTCAACTCGAGGCGGATCCGGCGGCTCTCTCCCGGCTTGCCCAACGTGGCCTTGCGCGGCACCTGGTTCACCGACGTCGCGAAGCGGGCGTTGCCCTTGCCGCGCTCGCCGCCCTCGGCGATCACGAGGCGCAGCCCCTTCTCGGCGAAGTCGTAGAGCAGGTTGCCGTGCTCCGCGTCGAGCACCTGGGTCCCGACCGGGACGTGCAAGACGGTGTCGGCGCCCCCCCGGCCGGTCTTGTTTCGCGCCCCGCCGGGAGCTCCGCCCTTGGCGCGCACCTTGCGCATGCGGCCGACGTGCAGCAGCGAGTTCACGTCGTCGGCGGCCACGAACACGACGTCTCCCCCGCGGCCGCCGTCGCCTCCGTCGGGGCCGCCGAGCGGAACGTGGGCCTCGTGCCGAAACGAAACGAGGCCGTCGCCTCCACGTCCGGCGATGACCTCGATCTCGACCTCGTCGCGAAACATGCGCGCTACACCCTCCGCCTCGCGGGCGGATTGCTCGCCAGCGACGGGTGGGCCGCGTCGCGAGCGACGAGAAGGCCGCTCAGTTGCTGAGCGGATCGATGGTCACGCGGCGACCGGTCTGGAACCGGACGGTGCCGTCGACCAGCGCGAACAGCGTGAAGTCCTTGCCGAGGCCGACGTTCTTGCCCGGCTTGAAGCGCGTGCCGCACTGACGAACGATGATCGTGCCCGAGCGCACGGCCTGGCCGCCGAAGCGCTTGACGCCGCGGAACTGCGGGTTGGAGTCGCGGCCGTTGCGGGTCGACCCCTGTCCCTTCTTGTGTGCCATCGCGGATGCCCGTGGGTTGTGTCTGGTTCGAGTGGAGGGTTCGGGAGCTCGTTCAGCCCTGGATGCCGGTGATGCGCACGCGGGTGTAGGGCTGGCGATGACCGCGCTTCACGCGCACGTTCTTGCGACGCTTGAAGCGGAAGGCGGTGACCTTCGGGCCCTTGACGTCGCGCAGGATCTCGCCGGTGACCGAGACGCCGTCGACGTAGGGCTTGCCGAGACGCGTCTGGCCTTCGTTGCCGACGAGAAGGATCTTCTCGAAGGTCACGCTCTGGCCGGGCTCGGCGTCGGACTGCAGGTCGCAGAGGATCTCGTCGCCTTCGCGCACGGTGAACTGAGCGCCGCGGTCGTCGATGATGGCGTACATCGTTGGGTCCTGGAGGGTGGGGTCCTGAAGCGTGCGGTCCTGCGGCCGGGTTCGCGGGGGCCCGCGATGCGGCCCGCGAGGACGCAGGAGACGCCCCCGGACAGGGCTGGGGCGCGCACGAGAGCGGAGGAGTCTAGCGGCCGGCGGGGCCGGCGGGAAGCTCGGGGAGGGACGATTTCGAACCGTCCGGCCCCCGAGGCGCCCCCGCCGGGCCGGGCCCCCTGCCCCGAAGGGCCGGCCCGGGGCGTGAATCAGCGCTTGCGGCGGCCGCCCGGGCGCACTTCGCGACCGTCGGTGCGCAGGTAGCGCAGGACGCTGTCCTCCACCTGGTCGGGGACCTGGGTCAGGATCAGCTCGCGGTCGTGGAGATCGCGCAGGTCGCTGAGCTGCTCGCTGCAGTGCTCCAGCAGGTAGTCGATCACCTCGGGGTGCGCGCGGACCTCGACCTTGGTGAAGCCCTTCAGGGTCAGGGCCGAGCCCAGGCGGCGCAGGATCGCTCCGGCGCGCGAGGCCTCGGTCCGCACCCGGCCCGAGCCGCGGCAGCGCTGGCACGGTCGGAAGAGCATCTTCGACAGGCCCGGGCCGAGCCGCTGGCGCGTCATCTCGAGCAGACCGAACTGCGAGATGCGCCCGAGCTTGCTGCGGGCGCGGTCGCGGGCGAGTGCGTCGCGGAAGGCGCGCTCCACCGTGCGCCGGTTGCCCGCGCGCGTCATGTCGATGAAGTCGATCACGATGATGCCCCCCAGGTCCCGCAGCGGGATCTGGCGCGCGATCTCCGGGACCGCCTCGAGGTTCGCCTTCAGCGCGATCTCCTCGAAGTTGAAGCCGTCCGAGCGCGTCTTGCCCGAGTTGACGTCGATCGCCACGAGCGCCTCGGCCTGGTCGAACACGATCGAGCCGCCCGAGGGCAACTCGACGCGCCGCGCGAAGATGCGCTCGAAGTCCTGCTCCGCACCGTGGGCGTGGAACAGCGGCCGCGAACCGTCGTGCAGCCGGATCCGGTCGACCATCTCCGGCATGAGCTTCTTCGTGAACTCCGCCATGCGCGCGTGGACGATCTCCTCGTCGACCCACACGGCCTCGGTGCCCTCGTTGAAGAGGTCGCGCATCGTGCGGATGGCGACGTCCGACTCCTCGTAGAGGGCCATCGGTCCCCGCCCGAGGTTCAGCCGCCGGCCGAAGTCCGACCAGAGCGCCAGCAGGTAGTCGAGATCGCGCTTGATGTCGGCCTTCGTGTGCCCCACGCCGGCGGTGCGCACGATCACGCCCATGCCCTCGGGGACGTCGAGGCTCTTCAGGATGCGCTTCAGGCGCCGGCGCTCCTTCTCGTCGTCGATCTTGCGGCTGACGCCGGTGCGCGCCATCGAGGGCATCAGCACCAGGTAGCGGCCGGGGATCGAGATGTAGGTCGTCAGCGTCGGGCCCTTGTCGCCGATCGCGTCCTTGGTGACCTGGACCACGACCGACTGCCCGCGCTGGAGCAGGTCGGTGACCGGCAGGCGCGGGCGAGCCTTCGGCCGTCCACCGCGGCGCTGGCGACGGCGTCCGCCGTCCTCCTCGCCGTCCTCGACGTCGAGGTCGGCGTTGCGGTCGGTCGCCGCCTCCCACTCGTCGGGGTCGACGCGCGTCGTCAGGAGCTTGTCGAGGCTCCAGTCCTTCTCGCCGTAGGCCGAGAGGACGTCGGAGGTGTGCAGGAACCCGTTGCGCCCCTGACCGAAGTCGACGAAGGCGGCGCCGATCGCCGGCTCGAGGTTCACGACCTTGCCGCGGTAGATGTCGTTGACGAAGGTCTTGTGCTTGTCGACGGTCATCTGGAACTCGGTGATGAGCTCGTTCTCCACGACGGCCACGCGGGTTTCCTCCGCGTCGGCGGCGTTCACGAGAATCACGTTCGGAGCGATGTCGGCCTTGGCGGCGGACTTCTTCCCGTCCTTGCTCGCGAGCTCGTCGTCGTCCTCGTCCTCGGCGTCGGCCTTCTTGCCGCCGCGCTTGCGCGAGCGGCGGCTCTTCTTGCGCCCCTTGCCCGCGTCGTCGGAGTCCTCGTCACGATCCGCGTCGCGGTCGACCAGCAGTTCGGGCGGCAGCTCGTCTTCCTCGCCCGGCAGCCAGTCGACCTCGACGGGTGCGGACTCGGACTTGGAGCGGCTCCCGCGGCGGCGCGAGCGCTTGCGCTTCTTGCCGTCGCCCTCCGCGGGCGGCGCCTCGTCGGCGGCGGCCCGGGTCTTCGTGGTGACGACGCGCGGCGAGCGCTTGCGCCGAGCGGGCGCCTCGCCGTCGCGTGCGGCCGGGCCGGTCTCCTCGTCCGTGGAGCGCTTGCGCGTTCGCGCGCGGCGGCGCGAGCGCTTCGGCTTCGCCTCCTCGTCGGATTCCGGAGCGGCGTCCTCGCGCACCTCGGTGTTCTCGACCGTGGTCGCGGTGCCGGAGCGGCTGCGGCGCGACCGGCGGCGGCGCGGGCGCTCGGTCCCCTCTTCGGTGTCGGCGTCGCGATCGGCGGCTCGCGCCGGGGTCGCGCTGGATTCCCGGGCACGGCTGCGGCTCGGGGCCCGCTCGGACCGGTCGGCGGCGGACGGTTTGGCGTCGTGCTCTGCCTCCGCCTCGCGCGGGCTGGTGGTCGCGGTGGAGGCGCCCTCCTCGCCCGCTTCGCGGGGGCGGCGGCGACCGCGTCCGCCGCGTCCGCCACGGCTGCGCCGGCGGGGAGCGGCCTTGTCGCCGCTCGTCTCGCCGCCGGAGCCGGAGTTCGCGGCGGTCTTGGAAGCGGAACCGACCCCGGCCCCGAAGGACGAGGCAGGGCCGTTGCTGGAGTCAGAGGGCTCGTCGCCCCGGGATGAAAAGGAACCGTGGTCCGGCGCGTCGGCCGGATGGGAGTCGTGCGTCATGGATTGAATTGGAGCGGTTTCCACGGAGGTCGAGTCGCGCCTGCCCGCAGGGGGCATGGAGCGAACCTCCGGGCGGAGGACCACCGGCGGACGCGCGGGCCGTGGCACGGAGCCGCGGATCGGATCGACGCGAGGTGACGGCCCGAAGGCCGGTCTCGCGGTTCCACTGCACGTCGGACGCCAAGTTGGGGTGGCCTCTCGAGGAATCGTGTTCGGTGTTGGAAGAAACGGCGCAGGAGCGGCCGTGGAGACGGAGTCTCCGGAGGGTGACGAAGGCAGGGCCTCCGCGAAAGCGATGGAGACGGGTCTCCGGAGGAGACGGGTCTCGGGAAACGGCGCCCAGCCGGCGGTGCGGCCTCGAGGGGCGTCGGAGCCCACGCGAAGTGCCCGTGGGCGCTTCCGAAGGCTCTCCGGCGATCGGGCGGGTCCCGGACGAGCCGGGGCCATCCCGGCCGGCGGGGCGCGCCGAGCCCCTGTTTCGGGGGTGGATCGCCCTGCGCTGGCAGGAGAACGGGCCGGAACCGCGGCGGGGCATCCGCCGGACTCCCTGCAGGCCCTTTCGTGGGATTCGCGCGCGACGGTCCTCCTTCGAGAGCGGGTCTCGGGAGCAGGCTGCGGGCGCGTCCGCGGGGCCGGTGCGGGTGCCGGACACCACTCTCCTAGATCCGAGTCGGGGAGTCGAACCCCATCTCGGACTATTTTGTCGGGCCCCAGGGGCGACCCAGGGCGACCCGGCGGCGAGGCCCCGGCCCGGGCCGGGGGCGGCTCCCCCCCCGATCCGGGCCCCTCCCGTACCCCGAGGGGCGACGGGACGGCCCGCGAACGCCGGAGGACGGCCGCGGCGGACCCGGGGGCCCGTCGGGATCAGTCGTCCTCGTCCCGGACGGGGACGTGGTCCTCGCCGTAGAGGAGCTCGTCGATCGCGTCGCGCAGGTTCACGCGGCGACGCTCGACCTCGCGCAGCACCAGGGCCTCCACGTCCCCGCCGGTGTGGAGCACCGTCGGCGTGATGAAGACGTGCAGGTTGCGGCGCTGACGGTCGCGCAGGCGGTACTTGAAGAGCTCGCCCAGCACGGGGATGCGCGACAGACCCGGGACACGCGAGATGGTCTCGGTCTCCTGGTCGGTGCTCAGGCCGCCGATGACGGCCGTCTGACCGCTGCGCAGCAGCATGGTGGTGACGATCGTGGACGAGCGCGTCCGCGGCAGCGCGATCGAGCCCAGGAGGCCCGAGGCGCCGATCGTGAACACGTCGAAGCCGGGGGGCGACAGCTGGCTCGAGCCGGTGCCCGAGAGCGTGGTCTCCTTCGGGATGACCTCCATGTGCACCGTGTTGGTGCCCGGGATCACGTTGGGCGTCATCAGGAGCTGGAAGCCCGTGTCGATGGGCGAGTTGTCGGCCTCCTCGAGCGCGAGCGACAGACCGCCGGCCTGACCCTGCTCGGTCTTGGCCTCGGCGTAGCGGAAGGTCTCGCCGACGAAGATGGTCGCCTCGCGGCCATCGATCGCGAGGATCTTGGGCGCCTGGAT
>CAYGPA010000350.1:0-6175 GCA_964351535.1 uncultured Planctomycetaceae bacterium | reverse complement strand
CCGCCGCCACCGCCACCGCCACCGCCGCCGGGCAGGCCGGTCGTGCCGTTGTTTCCGTTCACGCTGACGTAGCCGCCCGAGGCGTAGCTCCCGTTCACCGGGGAGCCGTTGTTCCCCGGAGCTCCCGTGAACCCGGGCTGACCCCAGTAGGCCGAGCTCGGGCTCCAGTTGCCGAGCCCATCCGGCGTACCGATGGCGCCGTTGCCGCCGGGTCCGATGCCGCCGGCGCCGGTGTTGCCGTGGCCGCTGCCCTGGCCGGGCGTGCCGCCGCGGCCGCCGGTCGTGCCGCCGACCCCGGACCCTCCGAAGCCGCCGCCGGGGGTCCCGCACGTGTCGCAGAAAAGACCGCTGCTGTCCTCACAGCCGGGGCTGCCGAGCTGGCCGCTGCCGCCGGGGAAGCCCGTTCCGCTCGGGGACGTTCCCGCCGTGCCGGCCGCGCCGACGCCGGCTTCGATGCGGCAATGGCGCAGCTCGAGGCCCGGCGACCCGTCCACGAAGAGTCCCATCGAGGAGAGCCCCGGCGACGACGCCGAGGCGGCGCGGAGCTCGAGGTACTCGATGCGCAGCGTCGAACTCGAGACGCTTCCCGCGAGGACGTTGGAGGCGGAGTAGATCGCGACCTCGCTCGAGGAGCGCGTCCAGTCCATGTCCTCGTAGCCGCCGTAGACCGACACGCCGTCGGCGAAGGACAGGGAGGAGCCCGAGTAGTTGCCGGAGGCGACGTAGACGTCCGCGCCCTGCAGCTGGGCGGCCGCGATGCCCGCCTCGATCGTCTGCAGCGGCTCGTCGATCGTGCCCGCGTTCGTGTCGGAGCCGCTCGTGCTGACGAACACCGCACCGGCGACGTCGCCGTCGATCCCGTCGCAGTTCTGATCGACGAACAGGTCGTCGGGGTCGTCGATCGCGCCGGGGTTGATGGTCGGCTCGGTGTCGTCGCAATCACCCGGGACCACGGCGTAGCCCGCGGGCTGCGCGCAACCGACCGTGAGCTGCTCGGCGTCTCCGAACGTGTCCGCGTCCCCGTCGAGGTACCACGGCGTCGACTCGGCCGTGGCCGAGGGCGCGCGGGCGAACACGTCGACCGAGTCGTTGGAGTCCGAGCCCGCGAGGTTGGAGGCGTCGCTCTCGAAGGCCACCTGCGTGCCGTCGGCGGCGAGGGCCACGGCCGAACTGTTCCCGCCCGCGCTGCGCCCGCAGTCGAAGGTCAGCGGCCACGTGCCGACGGCGCCGGCCTCGTCCAGGATGCCGTCCTGGTCGAGGTCGCGGTCGTGGACGAGCACGTGCTCGACCGCGCCCGAGCCGGGGATCAGGCTGTGGGCCAGGGACGAGAAGGCCACGAACCGGCCGTCGGCCGAGATGTGCGCGCCGCGGCTCGCGCCGTTGCCCTGCAGGCCCGCGGACGTCGTGCTGACCCGCGTCGTGGTCGCGTTGCCCTCGTCGAAGACGCCGTTGCCGTCGGGGTCGCGGTCGTGCACGAACACGTCGGTCGCGACGTTGGAGTCTCCGAGGGCGAGGGTGGGGTCGTCGCTCTCGAACACGACGTGCCGCCCGTCGCCGGACGGCGCCGGGGCGCGGCTCGCCAGGATCGTCTGCAGGCCGCCGGTGCCGAAGCTGACGCGAACGGTGGTGCCGTTCACCTCCTCGAGCAGTCCGTTGCCGTCGGGATCCAGCGCGCGCACGAAGGCATCGCGCACGCCGTTGGTGTCGCCCGCCACGAGCGTCGTCGCGTCGCTCTCGAAAGCGACGGTGGAGCCGTCGAGCGAGAGCACCGGACGGTCGCTGGCCAGATCCGCGGCGAGGCCGCCCGTCGCCAGGCTCGCCCGCACCGTGACGCCGTTGCCCTCGTCGAGGACGCCGTTGCCGTCGGGATCGCGGTCGTGGACGAAGACGTCCGTCGCGGCGTTGGAGTCGCCCGCGACGAGGTCGGTCGCCGCGCTCGCGAAGGCGACGAAGCGACCGTCTCCCGAGATCGACGCGGCGTGGCTCGAGCCCGTGGCCTCGGCACCACCCGTGGCGACGCTGAGTCGCGCGGTGACGCCGTTGCCCTCGTCGAAGACGCCGTTGCCGTCGGGGTCGCGGTCGTGGACGAAGACGTCCGTCACGCCGTTCGTGTCGCCCACGACGAGCGCCGTCGCATCGCTCTCGAAGGCGACGTAACGCCCGGTGGCGGACACGGCCGGCGCGCGGCTGGCGGAGTCGGCCTCGAGGCCGCCGGCGCCGACGCTGACACGAACCGTCGTGCCGTTGCCCTCGTCGAGGACGCCGTTGCCGTCGGGGTCGCGGTCGCGCACGAAGACGTCGGAGGCACCGTTGGTGTCGCCCGCCACGAGGTCCGCCGCGAGGCTCTCGAAGGCCGCGAAGCGTCCGGTGGAGGACAGGCCGGGAGCCGAGCTGGCTCGTTCTCCCGAGGCCCCGCCGGGCTCGGTGGACATCGCGGTCAGGCCGGCGAAGCCGTCGAAGGCTCCCCGGACGGGGGTCACCCGCGATCCGCCGAAACGTGTCGCGGTCACCTGGAGGGCGTGCGACGTGGGGACCAGCGCGATCAGAGCAGGGACACAGAGACAGAGCTTGAATGTGGGTCGCACGTCGCAACCTCCAGGGCATGGGGACTTCGGGAGGAGGTGCGGAGAGCGATTCCCCTGCGATCCTGTGCGCGGGCGCCCTACGGGGGCGCTCTCCGCCGGTCGCCTCGACCTCCCGATCGAAATGGCGCGTTCACCAGTCCCCGCGCCAAGCGAGGCCCCGAGCCTTGGAGAATTCCGTCCGAAATCCGGGAGCCCCCGCCCCGGACCGGGTCGCGTCTGGGACCCCTCCGGGGCCCGTCGGGCCTGCAGAGGCCGCGGAGGTGGGGGCCGTCCACGCCGCGCCGAGGGCCTCCGATGCCCGCTCGGACGGCGTAAAACCAGTCACCCCAGTGGGTTCGAGCGGATCCTGGGGCGGGGGCCCCCGACCCGCCGCCCACGCCCCGCGGTGACCCGGGTCGTCTCCTGACCCGCTTCGTGCCGCGGGGGTGAATCGGCTCGGGCGAACCCCTCAGTTCTGCAGCGACGTGACCTTCGGGCCGATCAGGCCCTTCAGGCGGCCCATCACGTTCGAGTGGATCTGGCAGACGCGGCTCTCGGTCAGGGCCAGCATCTCGCCGATCTCGCGCATCGTGTGACCGACCTGGTAGTACTGCTCGATGATGAAGCGCTCCTTGTGGGTGAGCGAGCGCGTGATGTAGACCATCACGTCGCGGCGGTTGAGCTCACCGATCGGGTCCTCGGCGGTCTTGTCCTCGAGGATCTCGACCTTCTCCATCGAGCTGTTCTCGTCCTGGTCCTCCCACTTGTCGGAGAGGGAGAACATGGTCTTGGCGTGCGCGCTCTGGATCTCCTTGGCGAGCTCGCCGTGCTCGAGCTCGAGGAACTGGGCGAGCTCCGCGTGCGTCGGCTCGCGGCCGTACTCGCCCTGCAGCTTGTGCAGCGCCTTGTCGATGCGGCCGGCCTTCAGGCGCACGAGGCGCGGGACCCAGTCCTGCGAGCGCAGCTGGTCGAGGATGCTGCCGCGGATGCGCGTCGTGCAGTAGGTCTTGAACTTGATGCCGCGCTCGTGGTCGAAGCCGCGGATGGCGTCCATGAGGCCGAAGAGGCCGGCGCTGATCAGGTCGTCGAGCTCGATCGACTTCGGCAGCGTTTGCAGCAGGCGCTCGGCGATGTGGCGCACCAGCGGGTAGTGCAGCTCCATCAGCGCGTTGCGCATCAGCTCGAAGCGGTTCTTGTCGAGCGGCTTCTTGTCCTTGACCTTGCGGTACAGCGCCCAGACTTCCTCGGTCGGGAGCTCGACCAGCTCGTCGCGCGTCGGCCAGCGAAAGGCCTTCTTGCGGGCCGGCTTCCTGGCAGTCGTCCGCTTGGCGGCGGTTCCTGATGTGGGCTTCGCAGCCGGCTTGTCGGCCGCCGCGCGTCGTCGCGCCGCGGCCGGCAGGGCTGCCGGCGGCTCGGCCTTGCTCGACTTCGTCTTCGCGGTTGCCTTGCGGGTCGCAGCCTTCTTCTTGGTGCTCGCCTTGGCCTTCGAGACGGTGGTCTTCTTCTTGGCCGCTGTGGTCTTGGATTGGGTCTTCACTTTGGACTTCGCCTTCGCCTTCGCCTTCGCCTTTGCCTTGGTCTTGCGACTCACGGCTTGGGTGGATCGGGCGTTGGCGCGCTTCTTTGCGGCGGATTTTTTCGCTGCCATGTGTTTTCGCGCCTCGACGAATCGACCCTTGCTTCGAGTTTCCTTGGTCCTTCTGGGACCCGGTTCAGTACGTCAGCAACGAATGAACCGGGACGTCCTCGAAGCGCTGCTTCCCGTTCAGGAAGCCGAGCTCGATGACGAAGCAGCACGCGATGGGCTCACCGCCGATGCGGCGGACGAGCTTGAGCGCTGCCTCCATGGTGCCCCCCGTGGCCAACAGGTCGTCGACCATGAGGACCCTGCGTCCCCCGTTGACCGCATCGACGTGGATCTCGATGGTGTCGGTCCCGTACTCGAGCTCGTACGACTCGGACGCGGTCTTCCACGGCAGCTTTCCGGGCTTGCGGATCGGGATGAAGCCCTTGTTCAAGCGGTCCGCCAGAGCGGTGCCGAAGATGAACCCGCGCGACTCGATGCCGCAGATCAGGTCGTAGCTCGACGGATCCACCACCTTCGACATGCTGTCGATCGTGCTGCGCAAGCCCTCGGGGCTCTGCAGTAGCGGCGTGATGTCCTTGAACAGGATGCCGGGCTTCGGAAAGTCCGGGACGTCCCGTATGAATCGGTCGAGCAAGCTCTCCTCCGAGGGGCGTCGCGCTCGCCGTCAGCACCCCCGTCCGAAGCCCTGAGCGGGCGCGCGAGGGAGCGCTGGAGACGATCGCGGGGAAACTCGTGATCGGCAGAGTCCAGTCGGGGCCTTAGGGATTGTCTACATCTCCTCCGGAGACGCGAGGCCGAGCAGACGCAAACCGTTGCTGATGACGGACTTGGAGGCGC
This sequence comes from uncultured Planctomycetaceae bacterium, assembly GCA_964351535.1. GTDB lineage: Bacteria > Planctomycetota > UBA1135 > UBA1135 > JAUIDW01. The sequence goes on along the minus strand of CAYGPA010000350.1, from coordinate 1,186 downwards.
GTATCAGAAGGAGGCGAGCCGCGCTGAGGGGGGCCTCCACCCCCAGCACGCGGTGGTCCACATACCAGGAATTGACCTCGCGGCAGAGCGCGAGCAGGTACTGCGTGATCTCCGAGGGCTCCGCGTGTTCGGCCGCCGAGCGCAGCACGTCGGGGAACCGCCCGAGGCGCGCGAGGATGGGCGCGGCGTCCTCCAGCAGGCCCAGATCGGCCAGGGCCAGGTCCACGTCGCCCGCGGCCGCGGCCTTGCGCAGGATCGAGGCCAGGCGCGCGTGGGTGTACTGCACGTACGGGCCGGTCTCGCCCTCGAACGTCAGCACCTCTTCCCAGACGAACTCGACGTCCTTCACGCGCTCGCGCTTCAGGTCGTTGAAGATCACCGCGCCGATTCCGACCTGCTCGGCGATGCCGTCGGCGTCGGTCAGGTTCGGATTCTTCTCGGAGATGATGCGCCGCGCCTCGGAGGCCGCGCGGTCCAGCACGTCGTCGAGGAACACGACGCGCCCCTTGCGCGTGCTCATCTTCCCCTCGGGCAGGCGCAGCATGCCGAAGTCGACGTGCTCGATGCGCTCCTGCCAGTCGAGCCCCATGCGCTTCAGCACGCCCTTCAGCTGCCGGAAGTGCAGCCGCTGCTCGCCTCCGACGACGTACAGCACGCGGTGGAACGCGTAGAGCTCCCAGCGGTGGAAGGCGGCCGCCAGGTCGCGCGTGGCGTAGAGCGTCGTCCCGTCGCTCTTGCGGAGGAGGCACGGCGGCATGTTCGGGTCGATCGACGTCAGGTCGACGACCAGCGCGCCCTCCGAGACCTTCGTGACGTTCGCGGCCCGGATGCGCTCGACGGTCGAGTCGAGGTAGGGCTCGTAGTACGACTCTCCGCGCACCTCGTCGAAGTGCACGTTGAGGCGCGCGTAGATCTTGTCGAACTCGCGCAGCGACAGCTCGGTGATGCGCCGCCACGTCGCCCGCACCTTGCCCTCCTCGCCGCTCTCGAGCTCGCGGAACGCGGCGCGCGCGTCCTGCTCGAGCGAGTGGTCGGTGGCCTCCTCCTCGTGGTAGCGCACGTAGAGCTTGAGCAGCGCCTTGATCGGGTCCGTCTCCAGGTCGACGTCCGCACCCCAGCGGTCGATGGCCGCCACGAGCTTGCCGAACTGGCTGCCCCAGTCGCCGATGTGGTTGATGCCGACCGT
>CAYGPA010000349.1:0-6211 GCA_964351535.1 uncultured Planctomycetaceae bacterium | reverse complement strand
GTGGGCCAGCTGGTGGCCGACGGCTTCACCACCTCGTCCGCCTCTGGCGCCTTTGACGCGGCGTACCAGGAGTTCAACACCGGCGCTACCTCAACCATCCAGGGCATCGACGGCATGGCCGCGGCCCTGGGAGTCGACCGTGACGAGGCGCACCGCATCGCGATGAAGGACGTCCCCGCCGGACGCATGGGCCAGCCGGAGGACGTCGCGGGCGTCGTGGCCTGGCTGACCTCGAGCGACGCGCGCGGCGTGACGGGTCAGGGCGTGGACGTGAACGGCGGCGCGTTCATGATCTGAACGCGTTCGGCGGGGTGTCTCAGTCCACCGGACCGAGATCGAGCACGATCTTGATGCCGCGGGCCACGTGGTTCTGCTCGACGTCCACCGCGTTCGTGTACTGGTACGACGACCCCAGGGTCTTCGCCCAGATGCGGCAGTTCCCCGAGGGCGCGCCCTCGACGTAGAACTCGCCCTGGTTGTCGGTGCGGGTCTCGAGCAGCACTTCGCTGGGGCCCCAGAGGTGGTTCTTCGCGCCGCTATTGTGCGGAAGGGCGGGGCGACTGCAGAGCACGCGGGCATGGACCACCGGGTTGCCCCGGGGGTCCACGACCTTGCCGCTCACGGCGCCACCCGGCTTCAGCTCGAGATCGCCGAGCTGGATGTGGGCGGCCGGCGTGAACTCCACGGTGAACTCGCGCGACGCGAAGCCGTTGCAAAAAGCCTGCAGGACCATCGGTCGCGTCTTGGCGGCCAGCGAACGCTCGTCCGGCACGCGCCAGTCGATGCGCCCGTGTTCGTTGCTCACGGAATACGACCCGGAGTCGTGGGCGAGCTGGACGCGCGTCCCCGGAATCGGGTCCCCGAGCTTGTCGACGAAGCGCACGCTGACGCGGCACAACTCGTCGTCGCGCGCACGGCCGCGGGTGGCGATGGATCCAGGCCCCTGGCCACCGTCGCCAGGGGCGGCGTCGGCACCCGCTCCACCGGGGATGGGGGCGGGGAGAGGCTCGTACACCACGTTCTCCTTGGAGCTGTCCTCGTAGACAGACGTCAAGTAGTCGCCAGCGACCAGTGCGGCGAGGATGATGGAGCCGAGTACGGTAATCAGCAGAAGGGCCGATCTCATGCGTTCGGTGGGGTCTCCTGGGACCTCCCCTTGTGAAACGCTACCTTGGAACCAGGATTCCGGAAAGCGAGAACGAACAGGCTACCCCGAAGGATTCCCGATTCGCGAGGTTTTGGCGCCAGGATCCTCATGAAGCTTCCTTCAATGTTGGAAGGGCCGGCGCCGGGAGAGCGGCACGCCGCTTTCCCCGTTTTCGACACCAGGGCCCGTTCTGGACGAAACCGAGGCTCGTTTTTCGGCCGAAAGGCCCGCATCCGTCCCGATTAGGGGTCCTGGACGCGCCCACATGAGGATCTGTCTCGTCGCCCACGGCCTGCCTCCGCGCGAGATCACGGGGGTCGAGGGCCACGTGGCCGCTCTGGCCGACGCCCTCGCATCGCGGGGCGCCGACGTGTCCGTCGTCGTGCCCCGGCGCGACCTCACCCGACCGCGCCTCGGCGAGCGTCGAGAGGTCCACGGAGCCTGGACGGCCCACGTGTTCGCGCTGGACGACTCCGCGAGCACCGCGGCCGAGGCGGTGTCGCCGCCCGGTCTGGCCGCGCGCTTCGGCGCCTGGCTCGACCGCGAGCGTCCCGACGTGTGCCACGTCCATCACCTGCTCGGGCTCGGGCCGGAGTTCGTTGGGGAGGCGAGGGCGCGCGGGATCCCCGTCTGCTGGACCGCGCACGACCTGTGGGCCGTCTGCCACCGCTGGACGCTGCTGCGTCCGGACCTCTCGCCGTGCTCCGGTCCGGAGGCCGAAGCCTGCGCGCGCTGCGACCTGGCCGTTGCCCACCTGAACGGGCTGCCGGAGCTCGGGGACTACCACGTCGGAGTGGACCCCGCGCTCCTCGAGCCCGCCGACCGGGAGCGGCTGGAGGCGCTGCTGCACGGCGACCTCGCGGCGGCCGGCGTGAGCCCGGAGCTGCTCTCGTCCGCGCGCGCCGAGCGAGCGCGTCTGGATGCCGCGCGACGCACGGCTCTGGCCGCGGTCGACCTCGCCCTCGTCCCGACGCACTTCCTGCGCGACCGGCTGCTCGGCGCGGGTTTCGATCCGCGCCGCGTTCGCTTGCGGCCGTACGCCATTCCGACCGCGGAGCTCGCACGCCTCGCTCCTCCGCAGCCGCGCTCCCCGGTGCGCTTCGGCTTCGTGGGCGGCGTCGTCAAGCACAAGGGGCTGCACGTCCTGCTCGAGGCGTTCCAGCGCCTCGACGTCCCGGCGGAGCTCGAGATCCACGGCGACTCGAACGACCGCGCGTACGTCGAGCGCGTGCGCGGCGCGGCGGAGCGAGGCGGCGCGCGCTGGTGTGGCGCGTTTCCGCGCGCGGAGCTTCCGCGGGTCCTCGACGGGCTCGACGTCCTGTGCGTTCCGTCGCTCTGGAGCGAGAACCAGCCGTTCGTCATTCGCGAGGCCTTCGCGGCCCGCCGCCCCGTGATCGCGAGCGACACTCCCGCGCTGTCCGAGAGCGTGCGCGACGGAATCGACGGATTGCTCGTCGCCCGAGGGGACGTCGAGGCGTGGACGCTCGCGCTGCGTCGGCTGGCGACCGAACCGGACACGGTGCGCAAGCTCTCCGCCGCTGCTCCGCAGGTCCTGGACCTCGAGGCCGAGGCGGGCGAGTTGCTCGGGATCTACGCCGAGCTGCTGGACTCCGCGCGGCGGCGCGAGGCGGACGCCCTGCCCACGCTGGCGAGCGTGCGCGGCCTCGCCGAGCGCCAGGCGGAGCTGCGCCGGACGCCCGCCGCGGAGCTGCACGACCGCGTGCTCGCGGGCGTGGGGCGGCTCGCGGCGGCGCTCGGAGCGCCCGCCGCGGAGGCGCGCCGCGGTCCTCCGGGCGGGCCGCAGTTCGCCGACCGTCTGCGCGAGCGCTTCGCCGAGGCACGTCAGGAGATCGACTGGCTGCGGGGCACGCTGGAGTCGGCGCGCGCGACCGAGCGCGCCCTCGCGGAGCGCGCCGAATGGCACGCGCGGACCGCGCACGAGCGCGCCGCGGCGTGCGAGGAGCAACGCGCGCGCGCGGAGGACGGCGCGACCGCACGCCAGCAGGCGCTCGCGGAGGCGAGCTGGCTGCGCGAGGTCCTCGAGGCGCGCACGGCGCAGTGCGAATGGCAGCGAGCGACGCTCGAACACCGCGACGCCGAGCTCACCGCGGAGCGCGACGCCCGCCGGCACCTGGAGGAGGAGGTCGAGTGGCTGCGCACGACGCACGCGGCCGACACGGAGGAGGTCGAGCACCTGCGTGGGGAGCGCGAGGCCGTCGACGAGGAGCGCGTGTGGCTGCGCGAGCAGCGCGACGCGCTCGCCGCGGAGCGCGACGGGCTGCAGGCGGAGCTCGCGGCTCGCGGCGAGGAGAACGAGTGGCTGCGCGAGCGGGGCGATGCGCTCGCCGCGGAGCGCGACTGGCTGCGCACGGAGCTCGCGGCTCGCGACGAGGAGCTCGCGTGGCGCCGGGAGACGCTGGCGGGACTCGAGCGGGAGCTCGCGTGGCTGCGGGACGTGCGCGCCGGACTCGAGGCGGAACGCGACACCGAACGCGAGCGCAAGGTCGCGGCAGAGACCGCGTGCAGCGAGGCCCAGGACGCGCGCGGGATGTTGCGCGCGGAACGCGACCGACTCACGTCCCGGCTGGACGAGATCGAGCGCGAGCTCCTCTGGCGCCAGGCAGAGATGGACGCGGCTCTGGACGACAGCGGGCGCGTGCTGCGCTCCGTGATCGACCGCACGGCCCTGGGCCGCCGCCTGCGCTCGTGGAGCGCCGGCGGGGAGGGAGCCCCGTGAGCGCGGTGACCTGCATCGTGCCGGCCCTCTCGGACTTCGACCTGCTGGCGGCTCACCTGCCGCCGCTGCTCGACGAGCTCGAACGCACGGACGTCGGCGGCGAGGTGCTCGTGGTGGACGACACGGGGACCGGCTACCTGACCGAGTGGCTCGCGCCGCGGTTCCCCGACGTGCGCGCCTTGTCGCGCGAGCGCAACGGCGGCTTCGCGCGCGCGCTGCTGAGCGGCGTCGAGTCGGCGCGGACCGAGCTCGTGTTCTCGATGAACCCCGACCTGCTGGTCCGCCCGGACTTCCTGGCGCCGCTGATCGCCGCGCTGGACGATCCCGAGGTCTTCGCGGCGACCCCGCGCGTCGTGCTGGCGGGCGGGGGCGTCGAGTCGGCCTCACGGATGGAGCTGCGCGACGGATCCTGGCGGCTGGCGGCGCCACCTCGCGACGTTCCGACCGAGCCCGTCGAGGTCGAGGTGGCCTTTCCTCTCGGTGGAGCCTTTCTCGCCCGACGCGCCGAGCTGGCGGAGGCCGGCCTGGACGGGCTCTTCGAACCGTTCTACGTCGAGGACGTCGACCTCGGCTGGCGCGCGTGGCGCGCCGGTCGACGCATCGTGCTGCGCAACGACGCGGTCGTCGAGCACGAGAACCGCGGCACGATCGCACCCCGCGTTCCCGAGAGCCTGGTGCGCGCGACGATCGAGCGCAACTGGCTCCTGTTCCAGTGGAAGCACCTGGACGACGATCAGCTCCTCGAGCACCTGGACGTCCTCCGCGCCCGAGCGACGGAGGCCTGGACGCTGGAGCGGCGCGAGGAGCTCGAGTGGTTCGCCCTGGCGCTGGAGCAGGCGGAGGCCGCCCTCGCCGCGCGCGCGAGCGTGCCCCGCGACGGACCGACCTTCCGCGAGCTCTTCGCGCGCTTCGCGCAGTAGGGGCCTCGGGCGGAAGCCACCTGGCGTGGGAGTGGCCTCGCGCGGGGGTGGCCTCGCGCAGGAGTCGCCTCACGCAGGAGTCGCCTCACGCAGGGGTGGGCTCGCGTCGGGGTGGCCTCGCGCAGGGGTCGCCCCGCGCAGGGGTCGCCTCGCGCGGAGGTGGCCTCGCGCGGAGGTGGCCTCGCGCAGGAGTCGCGTCGCGCAGGGGTGGGCTCGCGTCGGAGTCGCCTCGCGCAGGGGTCTCCTCGCGCGGGGGTCGCCTCACGCGGGGGTCGCCTCACGCGGGGGTGAGCCGGACGCGGGGGTGAGCCGGACGCGGGGGGCGGAGCTGCGGGCCGACTCAACCCGCGCGCGGGCTCTCGCTCCAGGCCAGGCGGCCGTGGCGCCGCCAGCCGAGCGTCAGGAGCCACGTGCGAGCCGCGGCCGTGGGATCTCGGGCCTGCCAGGCCCCGCCGGCCGTCGGACGAGGAGGCGGGTGCCGCCAGCCGCGAAACCAGGGGCCCGACGAGTACGGATCGACGCGGGCGAAGCGAGCGCCGTGCTTGCGTCCGTTCTGCAGCACGTAGACGAGCGCGTGGCGCACCTGACGCGGCGTGCGCAGGACCACGTCGTGGTACCGATCCGCGAAGACCGAGCCCCGACGCATCCACAGCTTGTTCAGGCGCCGCGCGATGCGAATGCAGAGTCCCTGCAGGCCTCGCGCGATCCGGACGCGGTCGGACCCCTCGACGAGGAGGTGAACGTGGTTGCTCTGCACGGAGTACTCGGTCACGCGAAACCCGAGCCTCTCGCCGCCCGAGGCGAAGGCTCCGCGCAGCACGCGATAGGGCACCGCGCGCCGCAGGCTGGGCAGGCCCGACCGAAGGCGCAGCGTCACGTGCAGCGGGAAGCGCTCGCGAAAATCCGCCCGCGGCCGATGCGGCACGCCGGCCGTCCCCGACCTCGGCCGCCCGGCCCCGGGACGCCAACCGCCCCACTGCCCGCGATCCAGGCGCAGCTGCTCGATCCGGTCTCGTCGACCCATGCCCCGAGGACTGCGCGAGGCTCGAATCGTTGCGGTTCTTCGTGGTGTTTTCGATCGATGTGCTCGCGGCCTGCTCGCGACCTTCCGGAATCTGCCCGAATCGAGTCGCGTCTCGCGCCGAGTCGCGCTCCGCTTGACCGTCTCGATTCGAGCAGAATTGCGTTCGCAGGCCTCGGGGCCCGCGACACGACGTCCAACTCGAATCGGGCAGGAACCCGGAGGACTCGATTCGAGCAGAAATCCGATGGGGCCGGACCGCGATTGGTCCGGACGCGGCTTCTAGCTCGGCGCGGCGCGCTTCGCGGCCGCGGTCAGCACGTTCTCGAGGCGCGCGGCGTGGGCGGGGCGCGAATAGTGGGTGGCGGCGCGGTCGTGGCCGTTGG
>CAYGPA010000348.1:0-6224 GCA_964351535.1 uncultured Planctomycetaceae bacterium | reverse complement strand
TCCAGAACCCGCTGGCCGAGAAGATCCTCGCCGGCGAGGTCGGCGCGGGCCAGGTCGCCTGGTTCGACGTCGAGGGCGACGCGATCGTGCTGATCCCGCGCAGCGCGGAGGCCCGCAACGGCGACCGCGCGGCGTGACCGGCCGGTCCGGGCCGGCGAACGGAAGTCCGTTCGCCGGGCGGGCCGCCGGCGAGTCCACGCGCGACTTCAGCCATCCTCGATGTCCGACAGGTCGACCGCGACGGCCTTGGCGACAGCCTGACCTGTCTGGTCTCGACCCGAAAACGACCCAGTCGTGCGCCGCCGCGGGCACTAGAATGCGCCCCGTGCAATCCGAACCCGGAAAGCACCGCCAGGGAGGGACAATCGCAATTGGTTGTGCCGGCCCCCGGCGATCTCGTTCTCGCTCAACTCGTCTCATGGGCTACTCCAAGCTATCGATGTTCGTCACCGTTCTCGCGTGCTCCAGCTTCGCCAGTTCAAACATGAGCGAAGCCAAGAGCTACGGACCGGAGCCGACACGACAGGTAACGCCGACCGGGGTTCCGACAACTCTCTGGTGGGGAGACTTCGACGCCGATGGGCGCCTCGACGCCTACGTGAAGGCCTCGGGTACCGGGCGATTGTTGCGAAGCCTCGCGGATGGACGCTTTCAGGACGTCACGCGCGGCGCTGGACTCAACCCTCTCGCTGCGCCGGACGTCGCGGCGTGGGAGGACTACGACGGCGACGGCCGCCTCGATCTGTTCATCGGATCGGAACGTGGCGAGTGCCTGCTTTACCACAACCTGGGCAACGGGACGTTCGAAGACGTCGCTGTCCAGGCAGGTCTACAGCACATGGGATCCCACACGCTGGTTGACTGGATCGACTACGATCTCGATGGCCTGTCCGATCTGCACGTCCAGCTAGCGACGCACCACATCGTTTATCACAACAAGGGTGGCGGCCGCTTCGAGATTGCCGAGCTCGGAGACGGTACATCGCGCAACGACGCGGTCGTGGTCCAGGGAACGCTTGCGGACACTGGCGCCGTGCCGCGCGAGCCGAAAGCTACTGCGGCACCCCGGGACAAGTCACCGGATGTCGAGCTACCCGCCAGCGCTGACGCCGCAGAAGCACGAGCGCCAGCCCGTGTGTCCACGGAGTCGGGTGCCGGGCAGCGCCAAACGGACGCGCCGGGAGAATCCGATCCCGATGGAGGCAGGGAAGCCCTCGGCGGTCAGCCCGAACTGGATCATGCCTCCCAGATCATTCCCTGTGCGCAACGCATCGTCGACGTGGCGACCGGATCCTGCGTGAGGGCTTCGAGCGTGCCGACTGTCGGAATGCTCTATCCGCTGGACGACAACTTCATGATCGACCCACTGGGCAACATGGATCTCAGCGGCGACCTCGCCGTCGTCGGAAACGTCGTGATCGGCGGCTCGTCGGCGTCCTCGAACGCGGGTCCCGTCACTGCACGTCTCACGGCAATCACCGACGTTGCAGGTGAAGCCATCCGCGGTAGCTCGACCGCAACGACCGGAGTGAGTACGGGTGTGCGGGGCGCAGCCGCTTCCGTCGAGGGGACTGGCGTGCGCGGCGTGGCGAGCTCCACGACGGGCCTGACGCGCGGAGTGCACGGCGTCGTTGCATCGGACGCGGGCGAAGGTGTCGTCGGCGACGCCGATGCGCTGACCGGGTCGACGCGCGGGGTGCGCGGCCGCAGTGCCTCCGATCAGGGCGAAGGTGTGCGCGGTGAGGCGACGTCAACCACGGGTGCGGCGCGCGGCGTGTGCGGAGTCGCCGACTCCGACGCGGGCGAAGGTGTGCGCGGCGAGGCCAGTTCCGTGACAGGAGCGACGCGTGGCGTGTCGGGAGCCGTTGCGTCGATCGCCGGCGAAGGCGTCGTCGGCGAGGCGGACTCGCTCACGGGGGCGACGCGCGGGGTGCGCGGACGCAGTGCGTCCGATCAGGGCGAAGGCATTCGCGGTGAGGCCACAGCGGGAACAGGCTTGACGCGCGGCGTGTGCGGAGTCGCCGACTCCGACGCGGGCGAAGGCGTGCGCGGTGAGGCCAGTTCCATGAGCGGCCCGACGCGTGGCGTATGTGGGCTCGCTGCATCGGACGCCGGCGAAGGCGTCGTCGGCGTGGCGGGCTCGCTCACGGGGCCAACTCGCGGTGTGTGCGGCAGCAGTTCGTCCGATCAGGGCGAGGGCGTTCGCGGTGAGGCCACAGCGGTCCTAGGTTCGACGCGCGGCGTATTCGGAGTTGCAGACTCCGGTACTGGCGAGGGCGTGCGCGGCGAGGCGACGGCCACCTCCGGGATGGGACGCGGGGTGTGCGGAGTCAGCGCGTCGAACAACGGAGACGGCGTGTATGGCGAAGCGACGGGCCCAGGCCCCGCCCGGGGCGTGCGCGGAGTTGCTCTCGGGTCCGGCGGAACAGGGGTGCACGGCGAGATCCTGGACGTTGGACCAGGCCGGGGCATCGGAGTGTTCGGCAAGTGCCAGCTTGCGAATGGATTGGGCGTCTACGGAGAGGCGCACGGAGTCCAGGGCGTCGGCGTGCATGGGCACGCGGAGGGCAACGACGGCAAGGGCGTCGAGGGCACCGCAGACGGCGACATGGCCATCGGTGTCGAAGGCTCCGGCGTGACCGGCGTGAGGGGCGTCGGGAACAACCCGCTCGGCTCGGCGATCGGCGTCCACTGCCAGTCCAATTCGATGACCGGGTACGCGGTCTACGCAGAAAATACGGCCACCGATCCCGCAGCCTACGCCGGAGGGTTCGATGGACGCGTGCACATCACCGGCAACGTCGGAATCAAGACCACCACGCCGAACTTCGCGCTCGAGGTCAACGGTACGGCCGGCAAGCCCGGCGGCGGCGGTTGGTCGAACTCTTCGGACCGCAGGCTCAAGAAGAACGTCGAGGACCTGGAAGGTGCACTCGCAACGCTGCTCGAGCTGCGAGGTGTGAGCTTCGAGTACAAGGACCCCGACGCGATCAACGAACTGCATGGGGAACGCATCGGCTTCATCGCGCAGGAGGTCGAGGCGGTTCTTCCCGATTGGGTGGACGAGGGGGAGGACGGCTACAAGCGCCTCACGATTCGAGGATTCGAGGCACTCGCGGTTGAAGCTCTGCGGGAGCTGCGCGACGAGAACCAGGAGCTGCGCGCGCGCGTGGATCGCCTGACCACGCTGGCCGAGGAGCTCGAGACACTGAAAGCGCAGCTGAGGCCGCTGCTGGAATAGGATTTGGCATGCGCCTCGGCGGCCCCAAGGTTCGCCCAGGCGCGAGATCCCCAGAAGCCGCACCCGATGGACGCGTTCAGACTTCGGATGGGCGTCGACGGGAGCGGCCCGGGAGTACCTCCGTGCCCTCGCGTGCAAGGGGTCTCCTCCACGCGTCGGCTCCGAGATCTCCAGCGCTCTCGGCCCGAAGCCGCTTGGTTTCCGATTGAGGGCGTCCTCTCCACCGCCTTAGCCTAGGGCTCCCCGCCAGGCCGGCCGGGATGAAGCGTCATGTCCACGTCCACGGTCGCGACGGGTCCCAGCCAGCGCTGGGGAATCGGGCGCAAGCTGCTGCTGCAGCTCGCGCTCTTGCCCGTGCTGCTGGGTGGGGTCGAGGTGCTGTACCGCGGTCTCCTGGCCGTGCGCGGGGACGGCTACGACTCCGCCGAGACGCTGGCCGCGGTGCGCGGCGTCGTCACGAACCTGAACGACCCCGTCCCGCGGCCCGAGCAGGAGGAGCAGGAGGACCGCGACGCCGCGCTGACGCGCGAGTCCGTGCACCCTTATCTGGGGTTCGACGCGCTGGCCAACGCGCCGGTGTTCGCGCAGCAGGCGGCGTACGCGAAGCAGCCGGAAGCGGACCTGTCGTACGAGGTCCTGATCGTCGGCGGCTCGGTCTCCGCGCGCTTCAACGACTTCGGGGGGCGCGAGCTGCGCAAGCTGCTCTCCGCCGATCCGCGGCTGCGCGACCGGCCGGTGCGGCTCTTGCGGCACGGGCGCGGTTCGTACAAGCAGCCGCAGCAGCTCTTCGTGTTGACCTACCTGCTGACGCTCGGCGTGCGGCCCGACGCGGTGATCAACCTGGACGGCTTCAACGAGGTCGCGCTGGGTAACCAGAACGGGCACAGCGGCACGTACCCGCTGTATCCGTCGCTGCCGCGCTGGGGTCACCTCGCGCGCGGTGCGTTCGGGAACTGGGACGTGATCGAGGTGCTGCACCGCATCCACACGCTGCGGGATCGCGCGCGGCGCACGGCCGGCACCGTGGAGCGCCTCGGCCTCCATCGCAGCGCCGTCCTGGGGCGCCTCGTGCGCCGGCGTATGGTCGGCTACCAGGTGAAGACGGCGGAGGCGCACGAGCTCTACCTCGCCGCCGTCGAGGAGGATCACAACAGCCTGGTGGTCCGCGGCCCGCGCTTCGAGCCCGGGACGGAGCAGCACCTCGAGATCGCCGTGCGCGGCTGGGCGGAGTGCTCGCGCGCCATGGACGCGATCTGTCGCGACCGCGACATCTACTACTTGCACGTGCTGCAGCCGACGCTGCACGACGCGGGGTCCAAGCCGCTGACGGAGGAGGAGCGGGCGAGCTCGACGGCCGTCGACACGTGGATCGAAGGCGTGCAGCGCGGGTATCCGCTGCTGCGCGCGGCGATCCCGGAGCTGCGCGCGGCCGGTGTGCGCTTCCACGACGCCTCGCAGGTGTTCGCCGACGACGAGCGCACGCTCTACTTCGACGCGTGCCACTTCGAGGCGCCGGGGCACGAGGCGCTCGCGCGCTCGATCGCCGCGGCCTTCCTGGAGTCGCTGCCGGAATGAGCGCCGACGCGAACACGCGCCGCTGGGGCACGGGGCGCAAGCTCCTGCTGCAGCTCGCGCTGCTGCCGCTGGTGCTCGCGGCGGCGGAGCTCGGCTACCGCGGCCTGCTGCGCGCGCGCGGGGCGCCCTACGACGCGCAGGCCGCGCGGCGCGAGGTCGCGACGCTCGTCGGCAACCTGAACTCGCCGTTCCCCGAGCCCGAGCAGCCCGAGGTCGGCGAGCCCGGCGCGGAGCAGAAGACGCCCGACGTCGAGGCCCTGCAGTTCCTGCACCCCTACCTCGGCTTCGACATGTCCGACTTCGCCGAGACCGAGGCGCAGGACGTCGAGTACTTCGCGTCGCCGCGCAGCGTCGAGGCCTACGACGTCCTGATCGTCGGCGGGTCGGTCTCGGCGCGCTTCGGCAAGTTCGGGACGGAGCGCCTGGCGGAGCTCCTGCGCGCCGACCCGCGCCTCGCGAACCGCGAGATCCACTTCCTCGAGCACGGCCGCGGCGCCTTCAAGCAGCCGCAGCAGGTCGTGCTCGTCGGCTTCCTGCTGTCGATGGGCTACCGCCCCGACGCGGTGCTGAACATCGACGGCTTCAACGAGGTCGCGCTGGGTCACGACAACGCCGTGCGCGGCACGCACCCGGTCTACCCCAGCGTCACGTCCTGGGGCCGCCACGCGCAGGCGGGCAACTTCGACTGGGAGTCGATCGAGCTGCTGCACGAGATCCGCGCGCTGCAGACCGCCGCGCGCGAGCTGGGCGACCGCGCGCTGCGTCAGGGGTGGATGCGGTCCGCGCTGGTGGGCAAGCCGGTGCTCGCGCGGCTCGAGGGCATGCAGGTCCGCTCCCAGGAGGCGAACGAGGCCTTCCAGGAGCGCCTGACCAGCGGCGCCGACGCGCGCGTCCTGCAGGGCCCGCCGTTCGAGCCGGGCTCCTCCGCCGTGCTGCGCGCCGCCGTGCGAGGCTGGATGGAGTCCTCGCGCAGCCTGCAGTCCATGTGCCGCGCGCGCGGCATCCACTACCTGCACGTCCTGCAGCCGACGCTGCACGACGCGGGCTCGAAACCGCTCACCGTCCGCGAGCGCCGCAAGGGCAAGACGATCCCCTCCTGGACCGACGGCGCCAGCCAGGGCTATCCGCTGCTGCGCACGGCCGGCGAACGCCTGCGCCTCCTCGGCGTCCACTTCCTCGACGCCTCGCAGGCCTTCGCCGACGTCGAGCAGCGCCTCTACTTCGACGCCTGCCACTTCCTCCCGCCCGGCCACCAGATCCTGGCGGAGACGATCGCGCCGGCGTTCCTGGAGACGATGCCCTAGGTGTCAGGCGGCGGACGCGCAGGCGCGGCAGGTCGGTCGGCCGCAGTTCACCGCGTCGGGGCGGTCGTTCAGGATCAGCTCGACCTCGGTGACGACGGCGTCCA
>CAYGPA010000347.1:0-6243 GCA_964351535.1 uncultured Planctomycetaceae bacterium | reverse complement strand
CGGTCGGGCACGCGGTAGTACGTCACGTCGGCCTCGACGGCGCCGAACTGCGTGGCGTAGTGCGTGAGGAACTCCCCGGGCGGCAGACCGCGCGGGTAGAAGACGCCCGACCAGCTCTTCTCGGACCAGCTCGACGTGCCGTGCAGGAAGCGACCGGTCATGGCGGCAGCGCTCACTCCTCGTAGACGATGCGGTAGAGCCACAGCTCGCGACCGGGGTCGAAGCCCTGGTCCTCGGGCAGCGGGTGGGCCTCGACCACGACGTTCACGGCGAGATTCCGCGGCGCGCGCGGCTCGGGGCCGCTGTCGACGACGCGCGCGCTGTAGTAGGTCGGGCGGCGCGGCAGGAAGAACTCCGGCTCGACGCCCTTGTCGTGGCCGGGCGAGCTGCGGACGCGCTCGACGTCCGCGCGCAGCGCCACCTCGCGGTCCACGAGGCCCCACTGGTCGTGGATGAAGAGCTCGGAGTAGTAGCCCGCGGCGCCGACGGCCTTGAGGATGATCGACTCGCCCGGCTGCGTGAAGAGCCCCAGCGCGCGCCCGAGCTCGCGGCGCCTCGCGTTGACGCGCACCGTGCCGACCCACTCGCGGTGCTCGCTCTGGTACTTGTCGTTCGCGCGCTTCCAGCGGAAGTGCAGCGCCTCGCGCAGCGCGAGCGGCGTGACGTGCAGGCCGAAGCCCGGCAGCACGCTGCCGACGATGCAGAGCCCCGCGAGACCCAGCGCCGCGCGCCGTCCGGCGGGCCCCGAGGACAGCCGCTGCAGCCCGATCCCGAGCAGCAGCGCGAAGAACGGCAGCGCCGGGACGAGGAAGCGCCCCATCGTCAGGTAGTCCCCCCCGACGACGGTGCAGTAGGCCATGCCGCCCAGCACGATCCCGGCAGCGGCGAGTCCGATGCCGCAGCGAAGCGGCGCGCGGCGCACGAGCGGCAGCAGCAGGGCAAGGGCGAGCGCCGGAAACGTCGCGAGCAGCGTGCCGACGTACTTCGCGCCGCGCTCGAGCGTCATGGCGCTGACGCCGACCTTGACCCGCGCCGTGTTCGGCTGCCAGTCGCCGTAGTAGGCCAGGCGCCAGGCGGTGACCGCGGCGAAGGCCGCGGCCGTGGCGACTCCGACGAGCAGCGACGCGCGCCGCAGGGCCGGCCGCCGCTGGACGAAGGACGACACGAAGCCTCCGGCGAGCACGAGCGCGAGCCACACGAACCCGTCGGCGCGCAGCAGCACGGCGACGACCGCCCAGGCCGAGGCGCGGCCGGGGCGCGGGCGCCCCTCCTCGCCGAGCAGCGCGTCGAAGACCAGGAGGACCGTGAGCGCGAAGGGCATCGTCGCGAGGCCGCCGGTCGACCACACGGCGAGCGGCGGGAAGCACGCGAGGAACAGCGCGGTGGCGGCGAGCAGCGCGGGCCCCAGCGGAGGCTGCCGATGGAGCCCACGGCTCCGGACCACGACGAGCGCGGCCCCGCACAGCACCGACGACCCGTTGTCCCACACCGTGACGTCGAGCCCCAGGCGCTCGAGCAGCGCGAGCCAGAGCACCCACAGCAGGTTCGAGTAGCCCTCCACGCGCGGGTCCTCGCCCACGTTGAACACGAGCCCGTGCCCCGCCGCGAAGTTCTGCGCGTAGCGGAACGAGATGAAGCCGTCGTCGGTCAGGAACGCGAACGCCCCGACGAGGACCGCGAACGGCACCAGCGCGATCCACGGCATCCAGCGCTGGATGCGCGACGCCGGGGGACGGGGCTCCGGGAGGCTCATGCGCAGCGTCGCCGTCGGACCACGGCCGGCTACGCGGCGCGGCGCGCGCGAGCCGGCGTGGGCTCGGCGGCAACGGCGCCGCCGCGGACGAAGGTGATCTCGGTCCGGACGAGCGGAGTCATGGGATACGTGGGTCGAGCGGAGGTGGGAGCGGGTCCGGTTCCGGCCTCAGCCGTCGGAGACCTTCACGCCGTCCTCGTACACGCCCGAGGTGACGGGGTCGACCTCACCGGACTCGTTCCAGAAGGTCCACTTGCCGACCTGCTTGCCGGCGGCGGCCTGGCCCTGGCCAGAGGGTTCGCCGTTCGGGTGCCAGAGCTTCCACTCGCCCTCCGGAAGCCCGTCGCGCATCGTCACGGTCTGCGACATCTGGCCGTTCTCGTGCCACCCGGTCCACGTGCCGCTCGGCTTGCCGGCGGACATGGTGCCTTCCTCCTTCTTCTGGCCGTTCTCGTGCCAGTAGGTCCAGACGCCCTCCTCGAGACCGTCCTGGAACGTGCCCTCCTTGAGCTTCTGGCCCCCGGGATAGTACGTGGTCCACTTGCCCGTCTGCGCGCCGGCCTCGAACGCGCCCTGCTCGAACAGGGTGCCGTCCTCGTGCCAGAGCTTCCATTCGCCGGAGGGTCGGCCGTCCGTCATCGACCCCTCCTCCGCCTTCTGGCCATTGGCGTGCCAGCTCGTCCACGTGCCCTGTTGCAGGCCGTCGACGTACTCGCCGGCGCGTTCCTTGGAGCCGTTCGGGTGGTAGCTGATCCACTCGCCGGAGCGGCGCCCGTCGACGTACCGACCGGTCTCCCGGACCGTGCCGTCCTCGTGCCAGCCCTTGAGCTCGCCGACGGGCTGGCCGTCGACGAACTGCGCGGCCTCCATGGGCTCGCCGTTCGGGTGGAAGCGCTCGAACTTGCCGACGACCTGGTCGTCGCGGAACTCGCAGCGCTGCTCGACCGTGCCGTTGTCGTGCCACTGGGTCCACACGCCCTGCTTCTTGCCGGCCTCGAAGGAGCCCTCGCGCGCCTTCTCGCCGTTCGGGTGCCACGCGGGCCAGGGCCCCTCCTCGAGGCCGTGCTCGTAGCTGCCCTGCAGGGACATCGTCCCGTTGTCGTGCCACGCGGTCCACTCGCCGTGCTCGAGGCCGTCGACGTACGTGGAGGTCTGCGCGATCTCGCCGTTCGGGTGGTAGACGATCCACTCGCCGTCCTTGCGGCCCTGGCGGTACGTGCCCTCCTCGAGCAGCGTGCCGTCCTCGGCCCAGGTCTTGGACTTGCCGTCCTCCGTGCCGTCGACGAACGCGACCTCGCGCTGCTTGCGTCCGTTCGGGTGCCAGTACTGCCAGGGGCCCTCCTGCTGTCCGGCGCGGTAGGAGCCGCGGCTGAAGACCTCGCCGTTCTGGTGCCACGTGGTCCACTCGCCCTCGCGGCGGTCGTCGACGTAGTCGCCTTCCTCCAGCTTCAGGGTCTCGGCTTCGTCGTAGAAGGCGACGCTGTGGCGGGGTCCGGCGGGCTCCGAGCTCTCGTCCGAGCCGCCGCAGCCCAGCGGGAGCACGGCGCAGGCGGTGAGGACGAGCAGGCGGGGTCGCAGCGTATCGAGGGTCAACATGGCGGCGGTATCGTAGCTCCAGGAGGTGGGTGCGGCACGCATCGTGCGCGTCCGGTGTGTCGTCGCGGCGGGCGGGGGAGCCGTCGGCAGGTCTTCGGCTCCGGCGGTCGCGCAGCCGAAACCTTTTCCGCCGCTCGGGCCGGCGCCGAACCGCGCACGCGCCAACAAGGGACGGGTCCGCGCCGTAGAGACACGGCAAGACCACCGGCGCGAGCGGGGGGCGAGCGGGGCCGTCGGCGGAAGACTACCGACCGACGACTGGACCGGCCGAGCCCCCCCCGTTAGATCCAGGAGCGCGTACGACGGGGCCCCCCCACGGTGATAGCCTGTCTCGCCCGATATTTGCCTTCGATGCGACGTTCCTCCCCCATTCGATACGCCGCCGCGTGCCTCGCCGTGCTCTTCGGAGCCCTCCTGGGCGGCCTCCTCGGCTCCTGCTCCGAGGCCGGTCCGGACCGGCCCAGCGTGATCCTGGTGACCCTGGACACCACGCGGGCGGACCACCTGGGCTGCTACGGCTACGGCAAGAACACGAGCCCGGCCTTCGACGGCCTCGCGCGCGCCGGGGCCCGCTTCGACCTCTGCATCTCCTCGGCCGCCGTGACGCCGGTCTCGCACGCGTCGATCTTCTCGGGCCGCGAGCCCCAGAACCACGGCGTGCGCGTGCTGTTCGCCGCCAGCGGCTACCGGCTGCCCGACGACGTCCCGACGCTGGCCTCGGTGCTGCGCGAGGAGGGCTACGCGACCGGCGCGTTCCTCTCCGCCTATCCCGTGTCGGAGGAGTTCGGCTTCGACCGCGGGTTCGACACCTTCGACAACGGCCTGGGCGAGAGCGCCGACGGCAAGATGACCGTCCAGGACGACAGCGACTTCCACGGCTGGGACACGAGCAAGTTCCAGCGCCGCTCCGACGAGACGACCGACGCCGCGCTCGCGTGGCTCCAGCCCGTCGACGAGCCGTTCTTCCTGTGGATCCACTACTGGGATCCGCACGATCCGAACCTGCTGCCGCCGGTCGAGCACATCCGCCGGTTCGTGCCCGACTTCCAGCAGCTCACGACGTGGGACCTGCCGCTCTACGACGCGGAGATCGCCTACGTCGACTCGCAGTTCCAGCGCGTGCTCGACCACCTCGACGAGGCGGGCCGGGCCGACGACACCGTGGTCGCGGTCACCTCCGACCACGGCGAGGGCTGGTACGAGCACGACTGGCACGCGCACCGCATCCTCTATCAGGAGCAGATCCACCTGCCGCTGATCCTGCGCGGGCCGGGCATCGCTCCGGGTACGACGGTGCCCGACCTCGTGCGCAGCATCGACGTGTTCCCGACGATGCTGGACCTCGTCGGGCTCGACACGCCGCCGGGCGTCGACGGTCGCAGCCTCGTGGCGCTGATGAACGGCGAACAGGACGCGCCGCGCCTGGCCTACGCCGACCAGCTGAACCTCTGGGACACGAACGCGCGCATGCTGGCCAAGCGGCCGCAGGACGACCTGCTGCACGTGATGATGGGTCAGCGCTACAAGCTGATCTTCCGGCCGCTGCGGCCCGACGAGAGCGAGCTGTACGACCTCGTGGACGATCCCGACGAGGCGCGGAACCTGTACCGGCCCGACCATCCGGAGGCCGTGCGGCTGCGCGCGGAGCTCGAGCGGCGCGACGCGTTCGTGCTGGAGAGCTTCGGCGACGTGGACGAGAACTCCGCGAAGGGCGACGCGCTGAAGGAGCTGGGCTACGTCGGCGACGACGAGGACGAGGAATGAGGGTCCGGACGCCGACCCACGAGCTTCCGTTCGCGACCTCGCTGCTGCTGGTGATCGCCGGCTGCCTGGCGGCGGGCTGCGGCCCGACGCCCGACGACTCCGACTCCACCGCGCCCGCCGAGGCCGCGCCCGGCGACGCCGAGTGGGCGCGCCCCGAGCGCCCCAACGTCGTGCTGATCACGCACGACACGACGCGCGCCGACCGCCTGTCCTGCTACGGCTACCCGCGCGAGACCTCGCCGAACCTCGACGCCGTCGCGGCCGAGGGCGCGCGCTTCGATCTCGCGATCTCCGTGGCCTCGGTGACGCCCGTGTCGCACGCGTCGATCCTGTCGGGCCTCTACCCCTATCAACACGGGCTGCGCGTGCTGTACGCGGGCTCGGGCTACACGCTGCCCGAGAGCGTGCCGACGCTCGCCACGGTCCTGAGGGACGCGGGCTGGAGCACGGGCGCCTTCGCGAGCGGCTTCCCCGTGTCCGAGGTCTTCGGCCTCGACCGCGGGTTCGACACGTTCGACAACGGCCTCGACAGCGATCCGGACGAGGTGTTCCAGAGCGACGGCGAGCACGACCGCTGGGACCTCGGACGCTTCCAGCGGCGCTCCGACGACACGACCGACGCCGTGCTCGACTGGCTCGACGAGGTCGAGGAGCCCTTCTTCCTGTGGGTGCACTACTGGGACCCCCACGACTCGAAGATGGTGCCGCCCAAGGAGTACCTCGAGCGCTTCGAGGCCGACTCGCCGAGCGACCTGTACGACGCCGAGGTGGCCTTCGTCGACGCGCAGTTCGGGCGCCTCGTGGACGCGCTGCGCGAGGACCGCCGCCTGGACCGCACCGCGCTCGCGGTGACCGCCGACCACGGGCAGGGCCTGGGCGACCACGACTGGTGGAACCACCGCCTGCTGTACCAGGAGCACATCCGGCTGCCGCTCGTGCTGCGCTGCCCGGGCGAGGCCGCGGGCGTCGCCGTCCAGGACCTCGTGCGCAGCGTGGACCTCTTCCCGACGCTGCTCGAGCTCGCCGGCGTCGACGCGCCGGAGGTCGAGGGCCGGAGCCTGCTGCCGCTCTGGCGCGGCGAGCCCGACGCGCCGCGCGCGGCCTACGCCGACCAGCTGAACCTGTGGGAC
>CAYGPA010000346.1:4179-6254 GCA_964351535.1 uncultured Planctomycetaceae bacterium | reverse complement strand
AGGCGGTCGACGCGCATGCCGGTCGCGGCCATGACCTGCTCGAAGGTCGCGCCCTGGTAGGTCTTGCTGGCCTGGACTTCCCGGCGACGGCGCTCGAGCTCGGCCTCGACGGCCTCGCGCTCGACGCTGGACGCCAGGTCGGGCATGCGCGCGCGCATGCGGTCGACGAGCAGGAGCTGGTAGCAGCTCTCGAACACGTCCTCGGCCGGAAGCTGCGTGCGCAGGTGCACCGCGAGCTCCTGCTCGCGCACCGTGACCGATCCGCAGCGCGCGACGACGCCGTCCTCCCACGGCGGGTCGGGCAGGTAGATCTCGCGCTGGCCGAGCACCTCGTCGAGCCAGAGCTCCTGCTGCTCCGCGGGCACCACGCGGTCGCCGCCGATGCCGAGCGCGCGGCGCGCGAGCTGCTCCTGGACGATGCCGCGCCGCAGGAACGCTCGGAAGCGTTCGGGCGTCAGGCGGTTCTTGCGCAGGTACTCCTCGAGGCTCCTGGCCTCCTTGGCCGCGCGCACCTGGAACTCGAGGTCGCGCTCGCGCTCGTCGAGCTCCTCCTCGCTGACGACCAGGCCGGCCTCGTCGGCCAGCACGTCGAGCAGCCGGGCGCGCAGCAGGTGCTGCAGGGCCTGCCGCCCCTGGTCGGAGCGGGCGAAGCGCGTCATCAGGAGCTCGTCGAGGCGCTCCCAGGTCACCGTCGATCCCTCGGGGCCGCGCGCGGCGACCCGCGTGGGGCCTTGCTGATGGAGGGGCGGTGAGGCGGGGGAGACCCAGAGCGCGAGCAGGGCGAGGAGGGCGATCATGGGGCGCAGATCCTAACGCGGTGGGGGCCCGGGGTGCTCCCCACCCCCCGCTGGGGGTGCCGAGAACCGTGACCGGGGCGCTGAGAAGGGCTAGGACTCCCCGGCTATCGGATTCCCGCCTCTTTCCCTGGAATTCACCACCGGAGCTGGCCGAAACCCATCCGTTCCCCGCGCTGGAACGCGCCGTCCTCCGGGGGGGTGGGGCGCAGGCGCCGACGCTAGACTGCGAGACCTGGATCGAAATCATGAGGGGCAAGGAAGACGTCGAATTCCTGGCGGTGCTCGTGCACCGCGGACACCTGAGCAAGGGCGAGGCCGAATCGCTGATTCCGGCCCTGCGCGACGGCGCCGAGCTGGACGCGCTGCTCGAGCGCGCGCTGAGCTGGACCGAGGCCCAGATCGCGAAGCTGCGCCGGACCAACGGCGGCGCGGTTCCCGAGCTGCCCGGCTACGAGATCGTCGGCAAGGCCGGCCACGGCGGCACCGCCGAGGTGTTCCGCGCCCGCGAGCTGAAGACCGGGCGCACGATGGCGCTGAAGGTCCTGAACCCGGTCTCCACGCGCACCACGGCCACGCGCAAGGCCTTCATCGCCGAGGCCAAGCTGCTCGCCAAGCTGAACCACCCGGCCCTCGTCAGCGGCTTCGGCGTCGCGCGCAGCGGCAACACGTTCTTCGCGCGCATGGAGTACGTCGACGGCAAGACGCTGCTCGAGCACCTCGACGCCGGGCAGGAGTTCGACGAGCCCACCGCGCTGCGCATCGTGCTGGAGGTGGCCGAGGTGCTGCAGTACCTCGCCTCCGAGGGCGTCGTGCACCGCGACATCAAGCCGGGCAACATCATGCTCAGCAGCTCCGGCCAGGTGAAGCTGATCGACCTCGGCTTCGCCGCCACCCAGGACGCGACGTCGACGCCGACCGACAGCACGGTCGGCACCGTCGCCTACCTCTCGCCCGAGCAGGCCCAGGGCGGCGCCTCGGCCGACATCCGCAGCGACATCTACAGCCTGGGCGTGACGCTCTTCCACCTGGTCGTCGGCCGCCTGCCGTTCGAGAGCTCCGACGACCGCGAGGTCCTGCGCATGCAGGTGATGGAATCGCTGCGCTCGCCCGAACTCAAGGGCCGCGGCCTCTCCCACCACATGCAGTACTTCATCGAGAAGATGATGGCCAAGGACGCGGAGGCCCGCTACCAGACCTGGGACGAGCTGATCGGCGACATCCGCACCCAGCTCGAAGGCCGCGACAGCCTCGACTTCGGCCGCAGCGCCCGCTCCAAGA
>CAYGPA010000346.1:0-4079 GCA_964351535.1 uncultured Planctomycetaceae bacterium | reverse complement strand
GCGGCGCGGGCGCGCAGGCCTCCGCGCTCAATCGCGAGGGGATCGACGCGCTCGAGGCGGGGGACGCGGAGCGGGCCGTCGAGCTGTTCGAGCGCTGCGCCGAGCTCGATCCCGAGGAGCCCGTGTTCCGCACCAACCTCGCGCAGGCGTTGATTCGCCTCGCGCTGCAGCGTCGCGAGCTGCCGCCGTGCGGCGACTGCACGGCGCTCCTGGCGCGCGCGGCGGAGCTCGCTCCCGAGCGCGCCGATCTGGCGCGGCTGCTCGCGCGCTGGCGCGACGAGGACGAGGCGCAGGACGGGTTCTGGCGCGACTCGTCGCTGCACTTCGACCTCTCCTACGACGGCGCGCGGCGCGATCTGCTGCGCGGCTCGAGCGAGATCCTGCTCGTGCTCGAGGACGCCTACATCGACCTCGGCGAGTTCTTCGGGCGCCACCCCGTGGAGGAGGGGCGCCCGCGCATCCAGGTCGTGCTGTACCGGCGCGAGCAGTTCGGCGCGTTGACCGGGCTCGGCGACTGGGCCGGCGGCGCGTTCGACGGCACCGTGCGCATTCCGGTCGAGGACCTCGCGCGCGAGGAGTCCGGACTGCGCCGCGTGCTGCGCCACGAGCTCGTGCACTCCTCCGGGCGCGGCGTCGGCGGCGCCGAGGTTCCGGGCTGGTTGAACGAGGGCCTGGCGCAGTGGCTCGAGGGCGACCGCGCCGCGGCCGTGGCGCGCGCGCGCGGGCGGCTCGCGGGCCGCGCGCTGTTCGCGCTGGAGGACCTGCGCGGCACCCTCGCGGCCTGGGAGGACGCCGACTCGATCGCGGTCGCGTACGCGCAGTCCCTCGCGTTCTGCGACTTCGTCGCCGAGCACTACGGCGAGCGGCTGCTGGTCGAGATGGTCGCGGCGCGCGCCGCGGGCGAGTCGGCCGACGAAGCCTTCGCACGGCGCACGCGGCTGTCGCTCTCGGACGTGGTCGGGGACCTCGCGAAGGATCTCGCGCCCTGATCCGTGTGAGACTCGAACGACGTCGCGACGGCGCGCCCTCGGGAGCTCTCCGAGGGGAGGAGCCGCCACCCGGTCGGGCCCCATAGCAAACGGCCGTGTCAGGAGGGCACGGCCGTTTGTCTCGCGGTCGGCGGAGCCCGAAGGCCCTGCCACCGCAGAGGTGACATCAGAGCAGCGGTTCGATCGGGCGCGCGCTGTCGCCACGTGCCGCTGTCCGGTAGCCGAGCACGAAGATCAGGGTCTCCAGGGCCCAGAAGCCGAGCAAGACGGCCGCGCCGACGGCGAATAGGTTCATGCGGTTCTCTCTCCAGAGGTTGCGAGCACCCGAACGAGCTACCAGTTCCATCGACAGGTAGAACGACTTTCGTGCGGGTCTCGGGGAGTAAAGGACTCATAAACCGGAATCCGAACGTGGTCATCCCCGAAAGTGGGAGGCTGCGCGCCGTCGGAGTACGGGATTGCGCGTCGCAGGCCGCGGAAAACCCCGACCTCCGTGCCCGAGGGTTCCAGGGGCGCCGGACGCAGCCCGAAGGCCTCCCGAGCGACTTTCTCGGTGTTCGCGCGCTACCGCCGCGGGATCGGGCGGTCCCTGGCGCGTGCACGACGAAGAACACGACGAGCTCTCGGCGGCGGCCGCGGGCGTGGCGGACCGCACGGCGTTCGCCGGAGACCCGCGCGGGGCGGGAGCCGAGGCGGAGGTCTGGCGGGCGCGGCTCGACGCGGGCGGAATCGACGCCCTGGAGGCCGCCGAGCTGCTGGCGCTCGTGCTGGGAGGCCTCGGAGGCGCCGCCGCGCAGGGGACGGCGGCGCGCTCGCGCTCGTCGGGCCGGCGCCGCACGCAGCGCGGCGGCGACGGGCGTCCGACCTCCCTCGGCCTGCGAACCGGGGACCGGCTGCTCGCGCGCGCCGGTCTCGTCGAGCTCTCGGTGACCCCCTGGGGCGAACTCTGCGGCATCGAAGGCCTCGGTCGCGCGCGCGCGCTGCGCCTCTCCGCCGCCTTCGCGCTGGGCCGCCGGGTGGAGCGGGCGGGCGTCCCGCCGCGCTGCTCGATGCGCTCGCCGTCCCAGGTGCACCGCCTGCTGGCCCCGGAGTTCCGCGGCGTGCAGCGCGAGTCGTTCGTGGCCCTGCTGCTCGACGGCAAGCACCGGCTGCGCCGCCGCGAGACCGTCAGCGTGGGGACGCTGACGAGCTCGCTGGTCCACCCGCGCGAGTTCTTCCGCCCCGCCGTGCGCGAGGCCGCGGCCGCCGTGATCGCCGTCCACAACCACCCCAGCGGCGATCCGGAGCCCAGCCCGGAGGACCTCGAGGTCACGCGTCGCCTGGTCGAGGTCGGACGCCTGCTCGGCGTACCGCTGCTCGACCACGTGGTGATCGGCGCGGGGCGCTACGTGTCGCTGAAGGAGCGTCTGCGGTGGTGAACGGCACGGAACTCGACGCGGTACGGCTCGCGAGGCGTCCGGAGAACGGCGGTGCGGACCGCCGCGTGCGCAGGCACTCAGCCGCGCGCCGCGCTGCGCAGCGCGACCGCCACCGCGGCGGCGGCCTCCGCGGCGGTCGCGATGCGCAGGACGTGCGGCCCCAGCCGACCGCGCAGCGCGCCGGCCGCGTCGAGGAGCTCCTGCTCCGCCGGACTGAAGCCGCCCTCCGGACCGACGACCAGCGCGAGCGGGCGCTCGTGGGCCGCGTCCGCGGACAGCAGCTCCGGCAGGGAGCGCTCGGCGCGCGGATCCAGGTGCAGCACGCGCGCCTCGCGGCGCTGCTCCAGCCAGGCTTCCGGCGACGCGGGCTCGCCGAGCTCGGGCAGCCACAGCCGCCCCGCCTGCTTGCACGCCGCGCGCGCGACTCGCTCCAGGCGCTGGCGCTGGCGCTCGCCGCCGGTGCGCGGATGCGAGCGCTCGCAGGCGAGCGGGGTCACCGCCGCGACGCCCAGCTGGCACAGCCGGTCCACCATGTCCTCGGCGCGCGGCGGCTTCGGAAACGCCACCGCCGCCTCGATCCACGGCAGGGCGGCCCCGGGCTCGCCGGGCCGGGGCTCGCGCTCGGCGGGGCCCGTGGACGCCAGCTCGATCCGCCGGCGCTCGGCGCGCCGGACGGTCAGGGGCCAGGCGCCGCCGCGGCCGTCCAGACCGATCAGCTCGTCCCCGACCCCCATGCGCAGCACGCGCAGGACATGGTCGACCTCCTCGGGCTCGAGCTCGGGCTCGCCGTCCTCAGGCGTGGTCCGCAGGAAGAAGCGACGTTCGCGGCGATCGGACGGCGGCGGGGGAGGCACGTCGCGATTCTGTCGATCGCCTCGGCCGCCGGCTTCGATTGCGGCCCATTTTCCCGGGCGCTACGATCCCGGGCCGCCCGCGGAGCCCTCCTGCGTGATCTCCCCGTCCTCGGCGCCGCCGGGCCCCGCGCGCGTTACCCGTGCTGCCCCTCGGGGTAGCTCACCGCGACCCGAGACCCCCCCCGCTCCGCGTTTTCTCGCCTTCGAGTCGTCGCCTTCACGTAATAAGGTGTCCTCCTGATTCGAGGCGTCTCTCCGGCGCGGACGCATCCGGGACCGTCGCCGGTCGCGCTCTCGTCTCCACCTGCCGCCCCTGCCCTGCACATGACCCCGCCCTCCGATGGCCCTTCGGGCCGTTTCACGCTCCGTTTCGCGAGCGGGGAACGCGCCGGCGAGACCGTCGCCATCACGCATTCCGGGATGGTGCTCGGCCGCCGGCCGGGAACGTCTCTCCAGATCGTCGAGCCCTCGGTCTCCGGTCGCCACGCCGAGCTCGTCCTCGACGACGACGGCGTGACGCTGCGCGACCTCGGCAGCACCAACGGCACGCGGGTCGGGAACGAGCGCATCGAGGAGCGTCGCCTGGCCCACGGCGACGAGCTCTCGATCGGGAACGTGCGCTTCACGTTCCAGGACAGCCAGATCGGCGCCTCGCCGCCCGGCGGCGCCGGCGCCGCCGGGGACGTCGAGGTGGAGATCGACCTGGAGGGCGGCGGCGACGAGTTCGTCGGCGACCCGCTGGCGGCGACGCTCGACACCGCGAGCGCGGGCGAGGGCGTCCAGCACGTCTCGGCCGACCGCGTGGCGCGCTCCAGTCG
>CAYGPA010000345.1:0-6258 GCA_964351535.1 uncultured Planctomycetaceae bacterium | reverse complement strand
GCGGCTCCGGATCGACGGCATGACCGCCGCGCTCGAGGTCCTGCACTGCGACAACCACGTGCTGGCCGTCTGCAAGCCGGCCGGCGAGCCCGTCGTGCCCGACGAGAGCGGCGACGAGAGCCTGCTCGAGCGCGCCCGCGCCTGGGTCGAGCGCGAGTTCCAGAAGCCCGGTCGCGCCTTCCTCGGCGTCGTCCACCGCCTCGACCGCCCCGTCTCCGGCGTCGTCGTGTTCGCCCGCACCAGCAAGGGCGCCGCGCGGTTGACCGAGCAGTTCCGCGACGGGCGCGTGCGCAAGACCTACTGGGGTCTCTGCGAGGGCGTGCCGCGCGACGGTCGCGAGAGTGGCGAGGTCGAGCTCTGGCTCCTGAAGGACCGCGAGCGCAACCGCGTCCGCGCCCATCGCCGGCCGGTCGAGGGCGCCAGGGCGTCGCGCACCGCCTGGCGGCTGCGCGGCGTGTCGGGCACGGGATCGGAGTCCGTGGGGTGGCTGGAGCTCTCGCCGATCACGGGGCGCTCCCACCAGCTGAGGGTCACGGCGTCGGAGCTCGGCTGTCCGCTGCTCGGCGACGTGAAGTACGGCGCGTCCGCCGGGCTCTCCGATCGCAGCATCGCGCTGCACGCCGAGCGGCTCGAGGTCGACCATCCGACCCGCGACGAACGCCTGGTGTTCGCGTGCGAAGCGCCTCTACGCCCTTGGTGGCAGAACGCGCTCTATTCGGCCTGAGAGTGCCGAATACGGGCGAATTCACCTTCGCTTTCCGCGCGGTTGCCCCTCCAGTCAACGGAGTATCGAGGCTCACTCTCCGGTTCGATGCGAGCCTCCCGAGCACCCCGTCCCAGGAGGGGATTGTCATGAAGCTTCTCAACAAGAAAACCACTCCCTACTGGACGCTGCTGGCGCTGGTCGGGACGACCCTGGGTCTCTCCCAGGATTCACAGACGACGGTCGGCGCGTTCCACGAGCCCGTGGATCCGTTCGGCACGAACGCGATCACCGAGTGCCTCACGGGCGAGGCGCTGGGCGACTACGTCATGCCCGGAGGCGCGGTCGGAGGCCTGACCGGCGAGCTGCTCTTCGAGGGCGACCTGGCCTACGTGCTGGAGGCCGACCTCACGACGTACCTGCCGATCTTCGGACCTCGCGACACGCGCTACGGCGGCATCGAGGGTGTCCTCGTTCCGACGAGCCCGCAGTACATGGTTCCGAACGAGCTGCAGGTGCGGGGCGGCTGGAGCCAGGTCCCCGGCGAGGCGGCCACGTTCCAGGCCCACGTCCTCGAGGTGAACTCGGTCAGCGGCACCGTCTACGGCATGGTCGGGGCGATCCACGGGTCCTTCACCCAGGAACTGGGTTGCTACGCGGACCTGCGCACGAAGGTGCGGCACGAAGGCGGCGTGACGCCGCTGCGGCCGCTCGACAAGGAGCCCCCGGAGGGCTGCTTCGCGGACCTGCGGACGAAGGTGCGCCACACGGGCGCCCACGCGGAGGCCCTCGACGTTCCTCGCGAGCGTGGTGACGGCATCCCGCCGCCCCCGGCGGTCGACGGCAGCGCCGTCCCGGGCCTGCGGACTCCGGACGTTCTCGGCGGCGTGCACGCCGCGACCGCGGTCGGTGGCCAGGCCCACCCGGGCTGGGTCCTGAACCAACCGGGCATCGCATCCCGCGATCCCGAAACGGGACTCTTCTTCGCGACCTGGGCGATCGTCAAATAGCCGAAGTCGAGTCCATGTCTCCAGGGAGGCCGGCGTTGCGCAGCGCCGGCCTCCCGCTCCTTTTGGAGCGAGAAGAGTCGCGGCGCGCGACAGAGCAGCGGGTGCGCTTCGTCGGCGACGCGAGGACGGTGCGCGAGCACCTGACCCGGATCGGTGCGTGTCGCGAGGCGCGCGCCGGTGCGCTGGACCGATACAAGTCCTCGATCCGCAACGTTGCCGATCCGCGACGTTGCCGATCCGAAACGCGTCGTCCGTGCAGGGCTGTTGGCGCGAGCGCGAACGATACACCTCGACCGTCGTGCCGGTGGTAGTTCCGCAAACGACCCGGGTCGACGGAATCTCCAGCGAATTTGCGATCGATCGTCGTCGCAGCCCCGCTCTTTCGAAGTGGAGAGCCGAGGCCCGCAGGCACCCACCCGCCCCGCCGGGCCTCCTGACAACTCGTGTAGGACCCCACCCAGGAGGCGAGAGAGATGAAAGTTCACCGTTCCCGATGCGCTCGCAGCACGGCCCTGATCGCGGCATTCGTCGCGGCACCCCTCGGCAGCGTTCACGCCGCACAGATCGCCGGAGGACATACGGAACCCACCCGGCAACTCGAACGTCTGGTCCGCCCGTCGTGTGATGCCGACGGGATCGCTCAGGGGACCTACACGTTGCCGTCGTCCTCGGTCGGCAGCCTCGACGGCGACCTGATCGACGAGTACGGCGAGTCGGCGTACACGCTCGTCGCCGACCTGACCACGTACCTGCCGATCTTCGATCCGCGCCAGCCGCGGTACGGCGGCATCGAGGGCTTCTTGATTCCGCACCTGACCGACGGCGGCGTGTTGCCGGTCGACCTGCACGTGCGCGGCAGCTGGGCGCAGCAGCCCGGCCAGGCGGCGACCTTCGAGGCGGAGATCTTCGAGGTCAACGCCGTCACCGGAACGATCTACGGCACGGTCGGACTGATCCACGGATCCTTCCAGCCGGGCCAGGGTCTCGCGATCGCCGCGGGCGGTTCCGCGACGCGCATCGACGCGGCGCTTCAGCCGGCCCGGGCGCGCGACGCTCAGCCTCCGGAGCAGCAGGCCGTGCCCGCGAGTCTGGGCCAGGGCGGCTTCATCCCTCCGCCTCCGAGCCAGGGCGGAAGACTCCCCGAGCGGCAGGCTCCGGACGTGCACGGTCTGGCGACCGGCGGATCGCTCCAGATCGTCGCGCAGCAGGCCGGCGGCCACGCCCCGGGACGCGAGCGTGTGCGTCTGCGTCGCGAGGTGCTCTACGACCACCTGCCGCCGGCCCACGGCGGAATCGATCGGGAGGTCCCGGGCGCGCAGTCGGCGGACGTCCACGGCGCCTCCGCCGCGGCCTCGCTGTCCGCCTCGAAGCTCGCCGGCGCGCACCAGCCCGGCAAGGAACAGTCCTACCGCAGGATCCTCGTGCCCTACGACGACCTGCCGCCGACCTACGGTCCGACCCATCAGGTTCCTGACCAGCAGGACGCCGACCAGCAAGGGGGAATTCAGGGATCGACGGCGCACGGTGCCGCGCGAGCCCACGGTGGAGCCATCGACGGCGCGAGCGAGCGCCCGGTGGTGCTCCCCGAAACCGGACTCTTCTTCGCCACTTGGGGGATCTGCAACTAGGCGAAGAGGAGCGAGAGCTTTGTCTCCGGGGAGGCCGGCGCCATGCGTCGGCCTCCCTCTTCGTTGGTGGGGCCCTCCCTCGCGCGCCTAAGATGCCCGCACCGCCCCCGCGCCGCCGGCGCGCCGACCGGGGCGAACTCCCATGCGCCGTGACGTCCTGCTGGCCTGGTTCGGTGCGCTCCTGCTGCTCGCGCTGCACCTCGACTTCTGGCGACCGCAGCGCGCGCGCATCGTGCTGGGCTGGGTGCCCGAGGAGCTGCTCTGGCGCCTCGTGTGGATGGGGCTCGCGTGGCTCTACCTGCTTTTCTTCTGCGCGCGCATCTGGCGCCGCGAGGAGTCCGGTTGAGCTCGCTGCAGACCTTGCTGGTCGCGTTTGCGGTCTACGCGGTGCTCGTGATCGTGCTCGGGATCGTGGCCACGCGGCGCGCGGGCAACTCGCCCGAGGAGTACTTCCTCGCCGGCAGGCGCCTGGGAACGCTCGTGCTGTTCATGGCGCTCTTCGGCACGAACACGACGTCGTTCGTGCTGGTCGGCGTGCCGGGACTGGCCTACGAGCGCGGGATCGGAGTCTTCGGACTGAACGCGCCGATCGTCGCGCTGGGCGTGCCCCTGACCTTCTGGGCGATCGGCTCGCCCGCGCGCGCCATGGCCGCGCGGCTGGGCGCGTTGACGCCCGCGGAACTCTACGCGCGCCGCTTCGAGTCCTACGCGGTCGGCGCGGTGCTCTTCGGCGCCTTCGCGCTCTACACGCTGCCCTACATGGTGCAGGGCGTGAAGGGCGCCGCGGTCACGCTCGAGCACTCGAGCGACGGCGCCGTGCCCGCGTGGCTCGGCGCGGCGAGCGTCGTGCTGCTCGCCGTGATCTACACGAGCCTGGGTGGCATGCGCGCCACGGCCTGGACCAACGTGTTCCAGGGGTTTCTCTTCCTCGTGTTCCTGGTCGCGGCCTTCGTCTGGATCGGTCGCTCGCTCGGCGGACCGGCGGCGGCGACGCGCGCGGTCCTCGAGCACGATCCGGAGCTCCTGCGCGTGCCGCGCACGGGCCTCTTCGCGCCGGGCGCCTGGACGTCGTGGGGCCTCGTGATCGCGCTGACCGTGATCGGCTTCCCGCACATGTTCGCGCGCCTGCTGGCCGCGGAGAGCGACGCGGCCTTGCGCACGGTGACGCGCCTGTATCCGCTCGCGCTCGCGCTCCTGTGGGTGCCCGCCGTCATGATCGGCGTGTGGGGCGCGGCCGCGTTCCCGGGCCTCGAGAACCCCGACGAGATCTTCTCGCGCATGACGGGCGAGCACTTGCCGGAGGCGTTCTCGGTCCTCGCGTTCCTGGCCGTGCTGGCGGCGGTCATGTCGACGCTCGACGCGCAGATCCTGACGCTCTCCTCGATGCTCGTGCGCGACGTGCTCGATCCCCTGCGCGGCTCGTCGGCTGCCCCGGGGGAGCCCGCCGGCCGGCGCGAGGTCGTCGTCGGCCGCGTGTTCGGCGTCGCCGTCGCCGCGATCGTGTACGTCCTGGCCCTCGTCTGGAACGACTCGGTGTTCACGATCTCGCGCCGGGCCTTCGAGGGCTACGTGACGATCGTGCCCACGCTGCTGCTCGGCGTGCGCTGGCGTCGCTTCACCGCGCGCGCCGCGGTCGCGTCGATCGTCGTCGGCAACGCGGTGCTCGTCGCGGGCTGGACCGAGGTCCTGCCGACCGGGCCCTTCCTGCCCGCGTTCTGGGGCTTCTTCGCGGCGCTCGCGACCGCCGGGATCGTCTCGCTCCTCGACGCACCGCCCTCCGCCGCGTCGACGGAGCGCGCGTTCGGCCCGCGCTGCGGCGTGCAAACCCGCCGGGAACTCCCCTGAGGGGCGCAGGCTGCGCGCGCGCGGGCTATGCTCCCGCGATGAAGTTCCAGAGACTCGTCCTCGCGTCGAGCGTCGCGCTGCTGTCGAGCGCGTGCGCGCTGTTCCCCCCGATCGGACCGGTCCAGCGCGTCGTCGCGCCGCAGAGCGGTGACGAACTGTCGCTCGAGCAGCTGGCGCAGGAGCTCTCCGACTGCGACGTCGTGTTCCTCGGCGAGGTGCACGACAGCCAGCCGGCGCACGAGCTGCAGCTCGAGGTCACGCGGCGCCTGCACGAGCTGCGCGGCGACCTCGCCCTCTCTCTCGAGATGTTCGAGCGCGACGTCCAGCCGGAGCTCGACGCCTACCTCGCCGGCTCGACGACGGAGGAGGCGTTCCTCGAGGCGTCGCGGCCGTGGAAGAACTACGCCGAGGCCTACCGCCCCGCCGTCGAGTACGCGCGCGCCCACGACCTGGCGGTGCTCGCCGCGTGCCTGCCGCGCGCGCTGGCGGCGCGCATCGCCGAGGAGGGCCTCGACGCGGTGCTCGGGGAGGAGCACGTGCCCCGCGCGGTGACCGCCGAGCCGGGTCGCTACCGCGAGCTCTTCGAGCAGGCGATGTCCGGCCACACGGGCTTCGAGGAGGGCCAGCTGGACCGCTGGTTCACGTCCCAGTGCGCCAAGGACGACGCCATGGCCGAGGCCATCGCCGATCACCTGGAAGCCCGCGCTGCGGACGCGCCGCTCGTCGTGCACTGGTGCGGCCGCTTCCACTCCGACTACGGCCTGGGAACGGTCGCGCGCCTGCGCGAGCGCCGCCTCGACCTCGACATCGCCGTGGTCACGACCGTCCGGCGCCCGAGCACGCTGCGCGCGCTGTCCGAGGACGACCGCGCACGCGGCGATTTCGCCTTCCTCGTGCGCCGCTAGCGGCTCGCGGTCGCGGGCTCCGCGGACCAGACCACGTTGTAGAGCGTGTCGCGCTCGACCGGCAGGCGGCCGGCGTCCTCGATGGCCTCGACGAGCTCCTCGCGCGGGGTGCGCTGCGGGGTCGTGGCGCCGGCGTCGTGGTAGATGCGCTCCTCGACCACGGTGCC
>CAYGPA010000344.1:926-6259 GCA_964351535.1 uncultured Planctomycetaceae bacterium | reverse complement strand
CGGCGAGCCCGACGCGCCGCGCGCGGCCTACGCCGACCAGCTGAACCTGTGGGACTCGAACGCGGTGATGCTCGAGAAGCGCCCTGACGCGGACCTCCTGCACGTCTGGATGGAGCGCGACTGGAAGCTGATCTACCACCCGCGCGCGCCGCAGCAGAGCGAGCTGTACCACCTCGCGAGCGACCCGGGCGAGCTCGTGAACGTCTACTCGAAGCACCCGACCGAGGCCGCGCGCCTGCTGGCGCAGTTGAAGCAGCGCGACGTGTTCCGCGACGAGGGCTTCGGCGACGTGGACCCGGGTGACGACCGCACCGACGCGTTGAACGCCCTGGGCTACCTGGGGGACGAGGGCGACGAGTGAGCGCGCGCGCCGCGCTGCTCCTGCTCGCGCTCTTCGGCTGCGCGCCCGCGGCCGAGCCGGGGGGAGACTCCGCGCGGGCCGCGGAGCCCGCGCACCGCTGGAACGTCGTGCTCGTGACGCTCGACACGACGCGCGCGGACCACCTCGGCTGCTACGGCGCCGCGGGCGACCCGACGCCGAACCTCGACGCGTTCGCCGCGAGCGGCGCGCTCTTCGAGTTCTGCATGTCGACGTCGTCGGTGACGCCCGTGTCGCACGCCTCCATCCTGACCGGCCGCGACCCCTACGCGCACGGACTGCGCGTCATCAAGGCCGACGGCGGCTGGCGCCTGCCGGCGGACGTGCCCACGCTGGTCGACGCGCTGGGCGCGGCGGGCTGGCGCACGGGCGCGGTGCTGAGCTCGTTCACGGTCAGCGAGCACTTCGGCCTCGACCGCGGGTTCCAGCACTTCGACAACGGCTTCGGCGACGGTGGATTCCGGCCGGGACCCGACGGCAAGGAGTCGTGGGACACGAAGACCTACCAGCGCCGCTCCGACGACACCGTCGACCGCGCGCTGGAGTGGATCGAGGAAGGCGACGAGCCCTTCTTCCTCTGGATGCACACGTGGGACCCCCACGACCTGCAGATGCTCCCGCCGCAGGAGGTCGTGCACGAGTTCCTGCCGCCCGGCGAGCGCGGCACGCGGCCCATGGACGGCGCGGCGCCCCTCGAGGTCTACGCCGCCGAGGTGCACTGGGTCGACCGCCAGCTCGGGCGCCTGCTCGACGCGCTCGAGGCCGCGGGCCGCGCCGAGGACACGCTGATCGCGATCGTCGCCGACCACGGCGAAGGCCTCGGCGAGCACGAGTGGATGGGACATCGGCTGCTGTACCAGGAGCAGATGCACCTGCCGCTCCTGCTGCGCTGGCCCGATGGACCGCGCGGCGTGCGCGTCGACGCGCTCGTGCGCAGCGTGGACGTCGCGCCGACCGTGCTGGACCTGCTCGGCCTGCCGCCCCTGCCGGGGGCCCAGGGCGCGAGCCTCGCGGCGCTGGCCGCGGGCGCCGAGGAGCCCCCGCGCCTGGCCTACGCCGATCAGCTGAACAAGTGGGACACGAACGGGCACATCGCCGAGAAACGCCCGCGGGACGACCTGCTACACGTCTTGATGGACCGCCGCTGGAAGCTGATCCACCGGCCGACGCAGCCGGAGGCGAGCGAGCTCTTCGACCTCGCGAACGATCCCGACGAGGCGCGCAACCTCTGGCGCGCGGACCACCCCGAGGCCCGGCGGCTCCTGGCGGAGCTCGAGCGGCGCGACGCGTACGTGCTGGAGCCCCTGCCGCCGCTCGACGTGGAGGGCTCGGTCGACGTCGACGGCGCTCTCGGCGCGCTCGGGTACACCGCCGGCGACCCGGAGGACGAAGAGGACCCCGGAGACGAACCCGAGTGAGCTCCCGTCCCCCCCATCGCCGCGACTCGCTCCTCGTCGCCCTGCTGCTGGCGGCCTCGTCGAGCGCGTGCACCCCCGCCGATCCGCCCGTCCCCCAGGCCGCGCGCCACCACAACGTCGTGCTCGTGACGCTCGACACCGTGCGCGCCGACTACCTGTCGTCCTACGGCTACCCCCTGGAGACCACGCCGCACCTCGACGCGCTCGCGCAGAGCGGTGCGCGCTTCGAGCTGTGCGTCTCGACGTCGGGGCTCACCCCCGTTTCGCACGCGTCGATCCTGACCGGGCTGAATCAGGACCGGCACGGACTGCGCGTCATGGACGCGGGCACGGGCTACACGCTCGAGGACTCCGTGCCGACGCTCGCATCGCAGCTGCGCGCCGCCGGGTGGACGACGGGCGCGTTCCTGAGCGCCTTCCCGGTCTCCGAGCGCTTCGGACTCGACCAGGGCTTCGACGTGTTCCGCAACGGCCTGGGCGGCGCCGTGGTCGAGATGACGGAGCTCGACGACGGCAACACGAAGTGGGACGGGAAGCAGTACCAGCGTCGCTCCGACGAGACGGTCGACGAGCTCCTCGCCTGGCTCGACGGTGTGGACGAGCCGTTCTTCGTCTGGATCCACCTGTGGGACCCCCACGACGGCAACACCATGCCGCCCGCGGAGTTCGCCGACCGCTTCGGCCTCGTGTCGAACACGCCCACGGACAAGCACGACCAGGTCAAGCTCACCTACGCCACCGAGCTCGCCTACGTCGACGCCCAGTTCGGCCGCCTCGTGGAGGGCCTCGAGCAGCTCGAACTCGTCGACGACACCGTCTTCGCCGTCACCGCGGACCACGGCGAGGGCCTGTTCGAGCACGACTGGCACCACCACAAGATCCTCTACCAGGAGCAGCTGCACGTCCCCCTCATCGTGAAGCTGCCGGAGGGTCCGCAGGGCGCCGTCGTGCACCCGCTCGTGCGCACCGTCGACGTCGCGCCGACGGTTCTCGACGTCCTCGGATTGCCTACGGGCGACGTCGACGGACGCAGCCTCCTACCGCTCCTGCGCGGCGAGGACGACGCACCGCGCCTCGCCTACGCCGATGCGTTGAACGAGTTCGATCGCAACGCGCGCCTGCAGGAGTCCCGGCCGCAGGACCTGCTGCTCTATTCGATGATGGACCAGCGCTGGAAGCTGATCTTCCGCCCGCGCGCGCCGGACACGAGCGAGCTCTTCGACCTCGCCTCCGACCCCGACGAAGCGAACAACCTGTACGCACCCGACCACCCCGAGGCCCTGCGCCTGCTGCGCGAGCTGCGTGCGCGCGGGCCGCTGCGGCTGGAAGGGTTCGGTCGCTCGCGGGCGACCCGGGAGGTCTCCGACGCACTGAAGGGCCTCGGCTATGTCGGCGACGACCCGGACGAGCCCGCTGGCGAGGATCCGGGCGAGGCCGACTCGGGTTCCGGCGAACCGGACGGCAAGTAGCGCACGCACGACGGCCGGGGCGGCTCCGTCCTCGGGGACGGGGTCATCCGGTCCACGGGGCGCGGGCCGCTACACGGCCCGCGTCACTCGGTCACGATCCCGCGCGCGCGCGCCGCTTCCCAGCGCTTCGCGGCGTCCGCGTTGTGCGGGTCCTCCTCCAGCACGGTGCGCAGCTCCTCGACGGCTCCCGGGACGTCGCCGAGCAGGAGCTTCACGTCGGAGAGGCGCACGCGCTCGTGGTGCAGCTCCGGGGCCATGTCGAGCACGCGGTCGAGATAGCCCCGGGCGCGCTCGAACGAGCCGCGCGCGGCCCCCGCGTCTCCCGCCTTCAGCGACTGCTGCCCGCGGCGGCGGTCGATCTCGGCCATGCGCTGCAGGTGATCGGGCTGGTCGAAGAAGCCGACACTGTCGGCGAAGGCCAGGTACTCGTAGCTCGCGTCCGCCGCGCGCTGCGCCTCGCTCGTCCGGCCCGCGCGCGCGAGCTCGTCGGCCCGGCTGAAGGCGCGCTCGCCGCGCCACGCGGGCACGCGGTACACGGCGCTGTGCAGGCCGAAGCCGAGCAAGCCCAGCATCAGCGCGACGCCGACGTAGCCGGCGCGCGTCCAGCGGCCGTCGGCGCGCAGCACGTAGCGCTGGAAGTGGAACTCGCGCGCCCGGAGGAGCCGGACCAGGCCGATCGCGCAGATGGCGGTGATCACGGCCACGCCGATCGCGAGCAGCAGCGAGACCTGTCCGTACAGACCGCGGTAGGTGAAGAACGCGGCGAAGAAGAGACCCGTGAGCGCGAGCTCCTCGGCGCCGCTGAAGTCGAACGTGCGCCGCGGCTTGGCCCCCTTCGGGCGCCCCTTCCCGAAGCCGAAGTAGAGGGCGTCCTTCGGACACACGCTGACGCAGTCGAGACACTTCATGCAGCCGCTGTCGACCACCATCTTCCAGCGCGCGACTTCCTCGTGCACGCGCACGTTGCTGCTGCAGACCGCGGTGCAGTGGCCGCATCCCTCGCAGGCGTCGGTGACGCGGATGCGGCCCGGCGCGAAGCGGTCGACGGCGCTGAAGGCCGCGCCGTACGGGCAGCCGTAGGTGCAGAAGCCCTTGGAGCCCAGGAGCCACACGATGAGGAAGCCGTCGACGACGAACGTCAGGACGGTGATCGTCACGTTGGGGAAGGTCTTCCAGAAGTCCGTCGTGGCGAAGTGGTTCTGGAGCTGCGGGTAGTCGAAGCCCTCGGTGAGGTGCAGCCACAGACGCCACACCTGGGGCCACACGAACATGTACAAGGCCGTCGCGGCGGGGATCCACACGAGCACTCGGGACCGAATCGGCCGGGGCTCGAGACCCACCTTGCGCAGGAGCCACGAGCAGAAGTCCTGGAGCGCCACGACGTGACAGGCCCACCCGCAGAAGAAGCGGCCCAGCACGAGCGTCGCCAGGATCGACACGAGGAACAGGACGAACCCCGCGTTGACCCAGCCGAGCTCGAGGGTCTGCATCGACTCGGAAGGCTCGAGCGGCGAGAGCGAGCGACCGGTCACCTCCCAGTGCGCGATGTGCGCGAGGAGCAGGACGTGGATCGCCACGAGCACGAACGCGCGCCAGCGCCCGGTGCGCGAGGCGCGCACGGGGCCGCCGCGCGGACGATGCACGTGCGGGCGCGGCAGGGACTCGTTGCGTGCGGGCGCCGTGTTCATCCCGACAATCCTATAGGCCCGGAACGCCCGGAGACGAGGCTGCGACCCCGTCCCCCTGCGCTGTCGCAGGCGCGGCGGTCCGACGTTCGGCTCGAACCTGCCAGGAGCCTGTCCGAGTCTTCGCGATCGGCGACGCACCGGTCCTTGATGCACGGATCCGGGAACGCGGCTCCGCGTCGCGCCGAGGTCCCCTATGGCGTGCAGCCCTGGGGAACTTGTCGCTCCTTGACCCGCGCCCGATGCTCGGCACCTCGCGAACCGGGAATTCTCGGGCAGGCTCCTGGCCTGAACGAATCACGAGCACGCAGCCGAAACGACGCGACCGGCGCCTGCCGGCACTTTGCGAACTCCGGCGTCCTCGCCGATCCAAACGGCGGGC
>CAYGPA010000344.1:0-871 GCA_964351535.1 uncultured Planctomycetaceae bacterium | reverse complement strand
TACGCGGCATGAAGAGTCCGGGCCTAGCCCGGCGGCGGGCGGCGGGCGGCGCGAAGCCGGTCCGCGACGGGCGCGGCCCCGAAGACTTTTCCGGGCGGATCCACGGTGCGGCCCGGGGATCTCGTCCACGTTCTCGCGGCCCGGCGGCGGCCCGGAGACCCGCCCGCGGCAGCCGTGGGGCTGCTCCGAGGCCCGTTCTTCGACGTTCCGTGAGCTGCCAGATCCAACCGTCGGCCCGTGAAATGCCCATGCGCGCTCGCCGGCGCGGGGGTAGACTCTTTCGCGAGCCTATTCAACGAACGGCGACGGGCATCCGTCCGACCCGGCCATAACGTCGGCGCCCCCGCCATCTCCCCTTCCGTTCCTCAGGAGTCCTAAATGAAGAAGCCCCTCAGCCTCTTCGCGGGCATTGCTTGTCTCGTGGCTGCTGCCGCTCCGGCTTCGGCCCAGAGCAACGCTGTCCCCGGCATCGATGTCGCGTTGGGCCTGCTCGACGCCGGCACCGACCTCCAGTATTGGGGTCGTACCGGTACTTTCCCCAACGGCCAGAACGGCCTTTCCATGAGCACGACGTCGTGCAACTTCGGAACGATCAACGTTCCGTGGTTCTCACCGATGTCCAGCAACCACCCGCTGATCGCCTTCATGGCGGTGCGCGAGTCCAACGGCCGTCTCGAGCAGATCTCCGACCGCAGTTGGCTGAAGCACGGTTTCTTCGCCCTCTCCAACAGCCAGTGCACCCCGTGCCAGAACCCCAGCAACGGAACGTTCCCGGGAGTCGGGTGCTCGGACACGCACGCCGTCGGCAACAACGGCGACCGCTTCTACCCCGGCCCGCCCGACGAGATCGATCCCTGGCTGGGCCTCTGGG
>CAYGPA010000343.1:5660-6308 GCA_964351535.1 uncultured Planctomycetaceae bacterium | reverse complement strand
CCTACCTCGGAACGGCGCCGAGGAAGCCGGGAGCCCATTCCCGAATAATCGCGTTCCATGCCCGGGGTCGGGATCACCCCACCCGGAAGCACTTTCCACCTGGACGGAGGCAAGTCCCGTCCCTCCCAGGAGCCGGGGCACTCCCTCGGGCGGATCCCACGGGCAGCCCCGTCCGGATCAGATGGGCTTCATGTAGACGGCCACGAGGGCCACCAGCACGATCACGACCGCGACCCAGCTCAGCAGCCCGGCCTTCTGCGGCTGGCGATAGGCCACGCCCGCGAGGGCCGAGAGCGCGAGCCAGCAGACGAGCTTCACGATCACCCAGCCGGGGAAGCCGAGGCCGAGCTTGTGGAGCAGGCCGACGCCGGCGACCAGGAGGACCAGGCTGGCGATGCCCGAGATCATCATCACGCCGCGGCGTGTGGCGGGCTCGGGACGGGCGAAGGCGCGGAACGTGATGCCGAACAGCACGAAGGCGGCGGCGACGTGCAGGACGTAGTAGAAGGCGGGGCTCATGCCGGAGAGCAGGACAGAAACCGCGCCGCGGATCAACCCGGGATCGCGGACCTCTCGGGCCGGTCCGAGGTGTCCGCAGTTCGGACCCCCCTGCCCGCTACCGGTCGGGTTCCGTTGCCCGCTACCGGT
>CAYGPA010000343.1:0-5560 GCA_964351535.1 uncultured Planctomycetaceae bacterium | reverse complement strand
CGGCTTCCGCTGCCCTCTAGCGGTCGGCTTCCGCTGCCCTCTAGCGGTCGGCTTCCGCTGCCCTCTAGCGGTCGGCTTCTGCCTCCAGGACCGCGAGGCGCTGGAGGGCCTCTCGAGCCCCGGCGTGGCGCGGCTCGGTGGCGAGCGCCGCTTGCCAGGTCTCGCGCGCCTCGTCGAGCCGCTCGAGCTGGAACAGGGCCTCGCCGTGCTGGAAGAGCGCCTCGGCGTCCTCCGGAGCCAGCCGCAGGGCGGTCGCGGTCGACGTGAGCGCCTCGGACCAGCGCCCGAGCTGCCCCAGAGCCCGCCCGCGGTCCGTCCAGGCCTCGAACAGCTCGGGCTCGTGCCGCACGGCGGTGTCGAGGCTCGCCAGGGCCTCCTCGAAGCGCTCGACCGCGAGGAGCGCCGCGCCGCGCTCGTCCCACACGCGTCCGTCGGTCGGCGCCAGGCGGAGCGCGTCGTCCAGGTCCTCGAGCGCCTCCTCGGGCCGGTCCATCTCGAGCAGCGTGCGGCCGCGGAAGAGGAGTGCGTCGGCGCTCTCGGGCACGCGCAGGAGGATGGCGTCGAAGTCCTCGAGTGCGCGGCTCCACAGGCCGAGCTCGAGCAGCACGAGCCCCTCGTACTGCAGGGCCTCGATGTCCTCCGGGTCGAGGTAGAGCGCCGCGTCGAGGGAATCGAGCGCCTCCTCCAGCCGGCCCTCCTCGAACAGGAGCACGCCGCGGTTGAAGTGGCTGTCGAGGTCGTCCGGCTCGAGCTCCGTGGCGCGGGCGTAGGCGAGGATCGCGTCGTCGGAGCGTCCGAGCCCGTCGAGCAGCCAGCCGCGAAGCGCGTGGGCCGCGGCGAGCTCGGGGTCGAGGACCGCGGCGAGCTCGGCCGCGCGCAGCGCCTCCACGGGGCGGTCCAGCGCTTCGAGGGCCTCGGCGCGCTCGAGGTGGCCCGCGGCGTCGTTCGGGGCCAGCTCCAGCGAACGGTCGAACGCAGCGATCGCCTCCTCGGCGCGGCCCAGCGCGACCAGGTTCCAGCCGGCGGCCTCCGCGTGGCGCGGCTGCGAGGGCTCGAGCTCGGCGGCGCGCCGGTGCGCTTCGAGCGCCTCCTCGAACCGGCCCGCCTCCTCCAGCGACCAGGCGAGATTCATCACCGCGTCGACGTCGTCGGGGCGCAGCTCCACCGCCCGCGCGAACGCGTCGATGGCGCGGTCGGGCAGCTCCAGGCTGCGTAGGAGCCAGCCGCGCATCTGGTGGGCGTCGGCGTCCTCCGGAGAGAGCTCGACCAGGCGGTCGTAGGCGTCCAGGGCCTGGAGCGGCCGGTCGAGGTCGATCCAGGCGGCGCCGAGCGCGCGATAGACCTCGATGTGCTCGGGCTCGAGCTCGACCACGCGCAGCAGCGCCTCGACGGCCTCCTCGTCTCGATCCAATCGCAGCAGCGTCCGGCCGCGCCGCCAGTGCGCCTCGGCCTGGAGCGGGCGCAGCGCGAGTGCCCGGTCGTAGGCCGCCAGGGCCTCCTGCTCGCGCCCGGCATCGGCCAGGGAGTCGGCCTCCGCCATCTCGCCGCGGTAGCGCTCCAGGGCCTCGGCCTCACCCGAGGAAGCGCACCCCGCGGTCAGGAATCCGGCAAGAATCATCGCGTTCCAGCGCATCCCGACAAGATACCGCATCGCCCTCGAACACCCATCTCTTACGGCCCCCCAGCCGTTCGGGGCGCCGTCCAAATACCTTCCGTCCGACGTCGTATTGGCAGGCCGCGCCCAGGGCCGGATACGATGGCGCGCCCCCATGGTCACCTGCTCCAATTGCGGCATCCAAGTCGAGGGCGAGTTCAACTTCTGCCCGTCCTGCGGCACCAAGACCGCCGATGCGGGCGAGAGCTCGATCCTCGGCCGGACCTTCAACGACAAGTACCGCATCGTGTCCGAGCTCGGCTCGGGCAGCATGGGGACGGTCTACCTCGGCGAGCACATCGGGCTGAAGAAGCGCGTCGCCGTGAAGGTCCTGCACTCCGACCTGCAGGTCAGCGGCGAGTCGCTGCGGCGCTTCCAGCGCGAGGGCATCGCGGCCGGGCAGTTCAGCCACCCGAACGCGATCCAGATCTTCGACTTCGACGAGAGCAAGACGGGCGTCTTCTACCTCGCGATGGAGTTCGTCGAGGGGCGCACGCTGAAGGAGCTGATCCGCCAGGAGACCAAGCTCTCCCCCGCGGAGGCCGCGGATCTCGTGCGCCCGATCCTGGCCGTGCTGGCCGAGGCCCACCGCCACGGCATCGTGCACCGCGACCTGAAGCCCGAGAACATCATGGTCGTCGACTCCGCCTCCGGCGAGCGCACGGTCAAGGTGCTGGACTTCGGTCTGTCGAAGCTGATCGACCGCCCCATCGAGGCCAGCATGCAGACCCAGGTCGGCCGCATCCTGGGAACGCCGCTCTACATGTCGCCCGAGCAGTGCACCGGCGACGACGTCGATCACCGCAGCGACATCTACTCGGTCGGCCTGATCCTCTTCGAGATGCTCACGGGCAAGCCGCCGTTCTCGGGCGACACGATCGGCGAGATCCTGCGCAAGCACACGCAGGAGCCCGCGCCGTCGATGGGCGACACGCACGCGCGTCTCGACGTGCCGGCCGACCTCGACGCGATCGTCCTGAAGGCGCTCGAGAAGAACCGCGAAGATCGCTTCCAGTCGGCCTCGCAGATGATCGAGAGCCTCACCGACGTGCGCTTCCAGGTTCCGGCCAAGCCGGGCCACGCGTCGCGGACCTCGCTCTCCGCCGCCCGGCATGGAGCCCCGGCGGCTCGCTCGCGCGCTCCGCTCTGGATCGGCGCGATCGTCGTCGTCGCGGCCCT
Organism: uncultured Planctomycetaceae bacterium; assembly: GCA_964351535.1. Taxonomy (GTDB): domain Bacteria; phylum Planctomycetota; class UBA1135; order UBA1135; genus JAUIDW01. Next base: position 2,727 of record CAYGPA010000343.1, on the reverse strand, counting down.
GGTCGGCGGGGCGGCCTGGATGATGGGCTCGGGAACCGGTGCGGGCGGCGGAGACGTACCGCGCGTCAGCATGAAGGCGACCGAGGCGCTCTCTGCGGACGAGCAGCGCTACGTCGACCTGCTCCGGGAGGCGGGCGGCCACCTGCGCGGCGGCAACGGCTCGGCCGCGCTCGCGTCGGTCGAGGCGGCGCTGCGCATGGGCTGCGCGGACTCCGAGGCCTACCTCGTGCGCGCGCGCATCTTCGCCCGCAAGCGCGACGACGCGGCGGCCATCGCCGACTACGGCGAGGCCCTGGCGATGGACCCGGACTACGCGGAGGCTGCCGTCGGCGCGGGACGCCTGGAGCTCCAGCGCGGACGGCTCGACGCGGCGCAGGGATTCTTCGATCGCGCCGCGGAGTCCGATCCGGACTCCGCCGAGGCCCTCGCGGGTCGCGCGGCCGTTCAGTACGAGCGCGCCGAGACCGAAGCCGCCGCGGCCAGCGCGCGGAGCGCCCTCGCCCTCGACTCGAACTGTGCCCTCGCGCACTACATCGCCGGGCGCCTGTCGCTCGACGCGGGCGACGTCGACGCGGCGATCGCGTCGCTCGTCCAGGCGCGTCGCAACGACTCGCGGCTCTGGGAGGCCTTGACGGGCCTGGGCGAGGCCTACGTCGCCGCAGGGCGTGGAATCGACGCCGAGAAGGCGCTCGAGGAGGGCCTCGAGCTGAACCCGGCGGCGCACGAGGCGCGCCTCATGCTGGCCGGCATCTTGATCGAGGGGGGCCGCAGCTTCCCCGCGATCTCGCTGCTCGCCCAGGCGCCCAGCACCCTCGACTCCGACCCGCGCCTCCACGTCCTGCGCGGTCTCGCGACGCTGCAGTCCGACGACCCGGCGGACGCGGTGAGCTCCTTCGAACGCGCCGTGGAGCTCGACGACGAGGACCCCGAGGTGCTGTGCCTGCTCGCCAGCATCTACCAGCGGGTGGATCGCGGCGACGACGCGGTGGAGAAGTACCGCCGCGCCATCGAGGTCGACGATCGCCACGCCGGCGCGCACCTCGACCTCGGCATGCTGCTGCTCGACCGCGGCGACGGCGAGGCCGCGCGCCCGCTGCTCGAGCGCGCCTGCGCCCTCGAGCCGGAGAACGTCACCGCGCACTACGCGCTGGGCGTCCTGCGCATGGACTCGGGAGACGAGGCTGCTGCGCTCGAGAGCTTCCGGATCTACCAGTCCCTCGGCGGCGACGACGCGCGCGTGACGAACTGGGTCGAAGCCACCGACAGCTGACTCGCGGTCGTCGCCGCGGCCCGAGCGTAGGTCGTCGCCTCCGTCGGACATCGGGCTCACCTCCGTCGAGGTCGGAGCGGGCGGTGGGAGCGCTCATTCAGGAAGGCGGCTGCGGCTCCAGCTCGGCCGCACCTCGAGATGCCTGATCCGGCAGAGGGCGGTAGATGCACGTCAGATACCAGGTGACGACCCCGGGTGCGACGATTGCCTGCAGTGAGAAGAACAGCAGCGTGACCCAGTCGCTCCATTCGACCGCCTCACCTTGCTGGAGCAACAACTGGCCTCCGATCGGCCCGGAGGAGAACACGACGGCAGCAACGAGATTCCAGCCCAGGTGCAGGCCGGTGGGCGCATACAGCGATTGGGTCTTCGCGAATGCATACGAGAACATCCAGCCGCCACAACCCGTGACCAGGAGGATGTAGAGCATCAGCACCAGCCGAGAACCGAATACCTCATAGCTGAACCAATGATAAACCCCGAACGCCAGGGAGCTGAGCAGGCAAGCCCGAACAACGCCGATGTACTTGATCAGCAAGTAGAGCAGGGCGCCCCGAAAGACGAGCTCCTCGAAGACGACTGCCCTCAACACCCAGAAGGAACCGACCAGCATTCTTCCGACTCCGTAGTCGGGGTTGAGCTGATAGCCGATCTTCTTGAAGTAGGCCTGCCCGACGAAGTTGATGACACCAACGCCCGCCATGAACAGCACGCCGACGAGGAGTTCCTCGAGTCGGCGTTTGCTCGGAGCGATGCCCAGCACGGCAATCGATTCGCGAGCGATTCTCTGCAGCAGCAACCACGAGAACAGGAAAGCGACCAGGAGACCGATCATCGCCCGTTCACGCCGTTGGCTTGACCGCCGCGAGGCGGCTGGTGGCTTGCTCTGCGGGACGCACCTGAGGAGTCTGCGTCGATCTCATCGGCGGATTCTTGAAACCATGCCCTCGCGGTCGAGATCCGGCGGCGGCGGGTGGGCCCGCGCGGCATCCCGCACCGAGTGCCGCGACTGGTGCGAGTCCCACGAGCTCGAGGCTCGCGGACGCCCACGCCTCCCGCACTCGTCGCCGACGGCGCTGCAAGAATTCTGGACTGCCGGGCATCCGCGCCAGGGTAACCCTTACGTGCCGCGGCCGACACGTCACGGCTCCGCGCGCGGGCCCGGGCGCGACGATGCCCGAGGCTCCCGAGGTCAGGGAGCGATCAGGAACTGCGCCGCGTCCGACAGGCTGTCGCCGAAGCCCGCGGGGTCGGCGGCGTCGCGCAGGCGCCACTGGGCGTAGGCCGTCTGGCCCGGCGTCAGCATGGCGTCGACTCCGCTCTGGATGCGCGAGTTGAAGTTGCGCGTCAGCACTCCGGAACACGGCGGCGCGCCGCTGCTCTTCGCGAGCTTCACGGGCAAGTAGCGCTGCAGCGGGGCCTTCACGCACAGCTTGCCGCCGTGGAAGTTCAGGTTG
>CAYGPA010000342.1:0-6312 GCA_964351535.1 uncultured Planctomycetaceae bacterium | reverse complement strand
TCGGCTTCCTCTGGTACAACGCCTACCCCGCGAAGGTCTTCATGGGGGACTCGGGTTCGCTGCCCCTGGGCGGCCTGCTCGCGTGGCTCGCGCTCGTCTCCAAGCAGGAGCTCGTGCTGCCCCTGATCGCCTTCGTGTTCGTGATCGAGCTCGCGAGCTCGTGGTTCCAGCGCGTGTACTACCGCCGCACGGGCGGGCGTCGGCTCTTCACGTGCGCCCCGGTGCACCACGGACTGCAGCTCTACGGCGGCGTGTTCCAGCGCGCGCCGGAGGCCTGGCACGAGGTCACGGTCGTCATCCGCTTCTGGATCGTGGCCGCCACGGCCGCCTGCGCCAGCCTGGCGCTGCTCAAGATCCGATGAGGAGGGCCGTCCCGTGACCCCGCGGCGCCGCGTGAACACCGCTCCGGGCGTGCACCAGCACACCCTGTTCGAGCGCCTCGACGCCCTGGCGCGCCGCGCCGGCGCGATCGATCCCGAGCGCCCCGCGCTGGCCGTGTTCTGGATCGTGCTGATGCTCATGGGCCTCGGCCTCTTGATCCAGACCAGCCACGCCGCGGCCGTCTGCGAGCCGGCGGAGTTCCGCCGCGAGATGACGGGGCAGCTCGTGTTCCGCGCCGCCGGCCTGGCGCTGATGCTCGCGTGCGCCCGCCTGGGGCCCGCGGGGCTGCGGCGCTTCGTGCCCCTGCTGACGATTCTCTGCCTGGGGCTCCTGGTGCTGGTCTTCGTCCCGCCGTTCGGGGCGGCGATCAACGGCTCCCACCGCTGGCTGCGCTACGGCTCCCTCAGCTTCCAGCCCTCCGAGCTCGCGCGCGTCGTGCTGATCCTCTGGATCGCCGACCGCTGCGTGCGCCTCGGGCCGCTCGTGGGCCAGATGCGCCGCGGGGTGCTGCCGATGCTGTGCCTGGCGCTGGCGTTCTTCGGCCTGATCCTGCTCGAGACCGACCTCGGCGCGGCCCTGCTGCTCATGATCTGCGTGCTCTCGACCATGTGGGTCGGCGGCGCGCGGCCCATGCACGTGGGCGGTTCGCTCCTCGGCATCGGCGGGGGCGCGATGCTGCTGACGTACACGCTCGTGCCCTACATCCGCGGGCGCCTCGAGAACTGGCTCGGCTACGCGCACAACGAGCAGGTCTCGAGCGCGACCGAGGCTCTCGCCAGCGGCGGACTCTTCGGCGTCGGCCTCGGCCAGGGCGTGTACCGCCGGCTCGGCGTGCCGTACCTCGAGTCCGACTTCGTGCTCGCGCAGGTGGGCGAAGAGCTCGGACTGTTCGGCGTGCTGGTCGTCGTCGGTCTGCTGATGGCGTTCACGTGGTTCGCCTTGCGGCTGGTGCTGTCGATTCGCGATCGCTACGGTGCGCTCTGCGCCTTCGGACTGTCGCTCTCGACCGTTCTCGGAGCCATGCTGCACGTCCAAGTGGTCGCCGGACTCGCCCCGCCCAAGGGGATGACCTTGCCCTTCGTCTCCGACGGAGGAACTTCCCTGCTCGTCTCTTCGATCGCCGTGGGCCTCGCCATCGGCGCCGCCCGCCGGGAGTCGCGGACCGCCGCGACCGCTTCCACTCCGGCGATCCTCACGCCGCTCGCGCGCACCGCGCCCGGACCCTGACCCCGACCGGGACCCAGACCCGGAACCTGACGGAGAACCCCATGCACAAGCTCGAACGCTATGGCGTCGTTGCGCTCGTTTTCCTGTTGGTGACCATCCTCGCCGTCTCCCTCTGGAGCGGCAGCGAGGATCCCGCACCCGCGGTCGCCAAGGCCACGCCCGGCGCGAACTCGACCCAGTCGAGCTCGCAGCCGCCGCTGTCGCGTCCGGCTCCCGCGACGCAGCGCTCTCCGGGCGCCGGAGCCGTGAGCCCGACGCGCCCCGCCGGTTCCGCGAACGCGCGGCCCCAGACGGCCACGAGTCGGCGCCCCTCTCCTCGTCCGGGGCCGACGTCGACGCGGGAGGAGGCCGAGCGCCTGCTGGCCGAGGCCGCCGCGCGCGGCGGAGCCCGCTCCGAGACCAGCGCCGGTCCGCGCGCCCAGCCCCCCGTTCGCTCGCGCCCCGTGGCCGCGGCCGAGACCGCCGGGCCGCTTACGGACCTGATCGAACAGGACGGGCGTCCGCAGGAACGCCGCGCGCCCGTACGCCGCGCGACCCCGGCGGCGAACACCGGACGCGAGGTCGTCGTCCGCGCGGGCGACACCCTCAGCGAGATCGCGCAGCGCGAGCTCGGCGGCGCCAGCCGCTGGCGGGACATCGCCGCCGCCAACCCGAGCGTCGATCCCGACCGCCTGCTGGTCGGCACGAAGCTGCGCATCCCCGACGTCCGCGGCGCCGGCAGCCCGCAGAGCGTCGCCCGGAACTCCGCCCCGGCCTCGAAGCCGCGCACCGAGACGGCCCCGGCGGCCGCGGGTGTGTACGTCGTGCGGTCCGGGGACACCCTGTCGCGCATCGCCGCGCGCGAGCTCGGGTCGGCCGATCGCTGGCGCCAGATCGTCGCGGCCAACCCCGGCGTCGATCCGAACCGGCTGTTGGTCGGTGCGAAGCTGCGCTTGCCCGGCGGCCCGTCCGCGCCGAGCCAGGTCACCGTCGCCGCCAATTCGCGCGGCTGGTCGAGCACCTCGCGCTGGGGCAAGTCCGGCTCGAAGGGCCGCGTCCGCTGAGCGGGCGCACGCCGACCGGGACATGGCTGGAACGCTGGACCAGGCGGCTCCGTACTCCCCGCGAGCAGGCGGGTAGGAGAGGCGCGGTTGCGCGCCGCCGCCGCTGAGGACTGCATGGCTCTCCGGGTCGCGTTCGCGGGTGGAGGGACCGGTGGACACGTCGTGCCCGGCTTGCACCTGCTCGCCTGGCCCGCGGTGCGCGCGGAGATCGAGGACCTCGTCTGGTTCCAGACCGGTCGCGAGGCGGAGCGGCGCCTGCTGCCGCGCCTCGCGGCGGTCGCGCCTGCGTCGTTCGAGCGCATCGAGCTCGCGCTCGAGCCACGCGGCGGGGGAGCCCCCACCCGCGCGCGCCTGGCCCTCGCCGCCCTCCCGGCCGCGCGCCGCGCCCGCGCCGCCCTGCGCGCGCACGGGAGCCAGGTCCTGCTCGGGCTCGGCGGCTTCCCGTGCCTGCCCGCGACGCTGGCGGCCGCCTCCCTGGGCGTGCCGGTGGTGCTGTTCGAGATCAACGCCGTCGGCGGCACGGCCACGCGCTGGCTGACGCCGCTCGCGAAGCGTGTGCTGCACGCCTGGTCCGCGAGCATGCCGGCGCAGGACCGCAAGCACGTGCGCACCGGACCGCCGCTCGATCCGCGCTGCTTCGAGCCGCTCGCAGACCCCGGCGCGGCGCGCCGCTCGCTGGGCCTCGAGGCCGACGCTCCGCTGCTGCTCGTGCTGGGCGGCAGCCAGGGTGCCGGCAGCCTGAACACCTTCGTGCGCGAACGCCTCGACGTCCTGCAGCGCTCGGGTGCCTGCATCCTGCACCAGGTCGGCCCCGGTCGCGGTCGAGAGGGAGCCGAACCGCACGAGCGCTACCGCGCCGTCGAGACCGTGGACGACGTTCCGACGGCACTGCGGGCCGCGACGGCGGTGCTGTGTCGCGGCGGCGCGTCGACGCTGGCCGAGGTCGCGGCCGCGCGCCGACCCGCGTGGGTCGTCCCGTACCCGCACCACGCCGACCGGCACCAGGAGCGCAATGCGCGCGAGCTCGGCGCGGGGGTTCGGATCGTCGCGGAGGAAGGACTCGACCTCGCGGCAGCCGTCGAGCTCGCGCGCTGGCTGGGACCCGACGGCGCGACCGAGCGGGGACGCATGGAGGAAGCGCTCGCCGGCGCGGTCTCCGCGGACGCGGCCCCGGCGATCCTGGCCCAGCTGCGGGACCTGGCGCGGGAACGGGACCCCGGCTGAAGCCCCGCGGGGCCCGGACCGCGGGGCGGTTCGACCCCGACCCGCCCTCCGCCGGCCTGGGACGGGCGTGGGGGCCACCGGTCTGGAGCGACCGGATCCCCGACGGAACTCGATCACGCCGGGCCGATTCGGGTGCGCCCGCTTGAATCGTCCGGTGGGACCGTTCGAATGGGGGTCATGGAGAGCCACCGGAACGAGTCCGCTCCCGACCTGCCGCGCCGCCTCCACCTGCTCGGCATCGGCGGGGGAGGAATGTCCGGCCTCGCCCGTCTCTTCCGGGCTCGCGGTTGCGTTCCCAGCGGGCGCGATCGCGAGAGCGCCGAGATCCTCGGCGACCTGCGCGCGGAGGGGATCGACGCCCAGGTCGAAGTCGCCGGGGAGCCGCTGCCGTCCGACGTCGAGGCCGTCGTTCGTTCGGCGGCCGTGCCGCTCGATCATCCGCACGTCGCCGCCGCGCGCGAACGGGGCCTGCCCGTGTGGAAGTACAGCGAGGCGCTGGGACGCGTGGCTCCGCGCGGACGCACGCTCGCGGTCGCCGGGACGCACGGGAAGACGACCACGTCGTGGCTCCTGTGGCACGCGCTGGCCGGAGTCGCGGCCGAGCTCGCGGGGCCGGAGGTCGGCGGACTCGTCGGCGGGGAGTGTCGCGCGCTCCGGACGAACGCGCGCTGGCCGGGCGACGGCGGCTGGTTCTGCGTCGAGGCCTGCGAGTACGACCGCAGCTTCCTGCAGCTCGCGCCCTTCGGAGCCGTCGTCACGAACGTCGAGGCGGACCACCTCGACTACTACCGTTCGCTGGACGCGATCGAGGAGGCGTTCGCGCGCTTCGCCGACCGCGTCGAGCCGGCGGGCATCGCCGTCCTCGGGGCCGGGGTTCCCGAGCGCGTCGCCGAGGCGTGCCGCGGCACCGTGTGGCGCCTGTCGCGCGAGCTCTCGCTCGACCTGCTGGGCGAGGTGCGCGGCTGCTTCCAGTTCCGCGTGCGCGGACCGGGCTGGGCGTCGCCGTCCGTGCGCACGCGTCTGCCCGGCCGCTTCAACGCCGAGAACGCCGCGCTCGCGCTCGCGCTCGCGGTCGGCGCGAGCCAGGGCACGATCGAGGCCTCGCCGAGCGAGATCGCCACGGCCGCCGCGCGCGGTCTCGAACGCTTCCCCGGCGCGCGGCGTCGCTTCGAGCCGTGGGGCACCGCCGGCGGGGTGGCGGTGGTGCACGACTACGCGCACCACCCGACCGAGGTGCGCGCGACGCTGGAGGCGGCGCGCCGGCGCTTCCCCGGATCGAAGCTCTGCGTGCTGTTCCAGCCGCACCAGCACAGCCGCACGGCGCGCTTCCTCGAGGAATTCGCCCAGGCGCTGCGCTTCGCCGACCGCGTCGGCGTGGCCGACGTCTACGGCGCGCGCGCGCACATCGACGGCGAGCGCCTGGCGGGTGCGCCGGAGCTCGTCGACCGCCTGATCGCGCTGGGCGTCGAAGCCCGCGCGGTGGGGCCCGTGGATCGCTGCGCCGCGGAGTTCGCGACGCTGACCTGCGAGGGCGCGGCCGCGCTCGTCCTCGGCGCCGGCGACGTGGAGAACGTTCGCGATGAGCTCCTCGACCACCTGGCCCTGCGCCGCCCTGCCGAACGCACCGCTCGCGTCTAGGACGACGATGCGCGTCGGCGGCCACGCGGAGTGGCTGCTGGAGCCCCGCGACCCCGACGAGCTGCGCGCGGCCGTCCTCGCCGTGCGCGAGCGCGGGCTCGAGCTGCGCTTCCTCGGCGGCGGCGCGAACCTCATCGTGCGCGACGGCGTGCTGCCGGGCGCCGTCGTCTGCACCGAGCGCGTACAGCGCTTGTTCCGCCCGGACACGTCCGAGCGACCGTCCAGCGAGCTGCTCGATCCGTCGGTCTCCGCCGACGTCGCGCCGGTCGAGCGCGGCCGCGACCCGCGCCTGGTCGCGTGGTGCGGCGCGACGCTGCCGCGCCTCGTGCGCACGGCCCAGCAGCTGGGCTTGACGGGACTCGAGGGGCTCGTCGGCGTCCCGGGCTGCGTCGGCGGCGGCGTGACGATGAACGCGGGCGGGCGCTGGGGCGAGCTGTGGGACGTCGTCGAGAGCGTGCGCGTGCTCGAGCCGGACGGCACCCTCCGCGACCTCGCGCGCGAGGAGTGCGCGCCGCGCTACCGCGACGGCGGGCTCGGCGGACGGCTCGTGATGGGGGCCGTGTTCCGCCTCGAGCAGGACGCGCCCGCGGCGGTGCGCGAGCGCATGCGGCAGTACCTGCTCGAGAAGCAGGCGGCGCAGCCGGTCACCGAGTGGTCGGCGGGCTGCGTCTTCAAGAACCCCGACCCCGAGCGGTCGGGCGGGCGCTCCGCCGGTCGGCTCGTGGAGGAGTGCGGCGGCAAGGAGCTGCGCCGCGGGGACGCCGTCGTCAGCGCGAAGCACGGCAACTTCATCGTGAAC
>CAYGPA010000341.1:0-6312 GCA_964351535.1 uncultured Planctomycetaceae bacterium | reverse complement strand
AAGTGGATGCCCTCGTCCACGACGCCCTGGTGGACGATCACGTCGCTCGTGTAGCCCGAGACGTAGAGCACCTGGGTCTCGGGGTGGACCTCGAGCAGCGCTTCCGCCAGGTCGCGGCCGCTCATCTCGGGCATGACGACGTCGGTGATCAGGAGATCGATGCGCGGCGTCTCGCGTGCGAGCTCGAGGGCCTGCAGCGGTCGACCGGCGTGCAGCACGGTGTAGCCGCGCGGCGCGAGCAGCATGCGCATCATCCGCCGGATGGCCTCGTCGTCCTCGCACAGGAGGACCGTCTCGGTCCCGCCGAGCTCCTGGACGGGTGCGACGACGGGCTCGCTCCGCGGAGTGGCGGCCGGGACGCGGGGTAGATAGACCTCGAACGCCGTCCCCACGCCGGTCTCGCTGTGGACCAGCACGTGTCCGCCGGACTGCGTGACGATCCCGTGAACGGACGCCAGGCCCAGACCCGTACCGTGGCCTTGCTCCTTGGTCGTGAAGAACGGATCGAACACGTGCGGCAGCACGCTGGCGCCGATTCCCTGGCCCGTGTCGGACACCGCGATCTTCACGTGCGGTCCGAGGGTGGCCTCGGGGTGCAGCTCGACGTAGTCCGGTCCCAGATCGACCGCCTCGGTCTCGATGGCGATCGTGCCTCCGTCGTGCAGCGCGTCGCGCGCGTTCAGCACGAGGTTCATGACGACCTGCTGGAGCTGTCCTTCGTCGACGCGCACGTGGCCCGCCTCGTCGTCGGGGACGACGGAGAGCTCGACGTTCTCCGGGATCAGCTGGCGCAGCATCGGCGTGAGGCCCGCGATCACGTCGTTCGTGCGCACGACGCTCGGCTTCAATACCTGCTGGCGGCTGAAGGCCAGGAGCTGCTGGGTCAGGACCGCGGCGCGCTGTGCGCAGCTCGTGATGTCCTTCACGTGATCGAGCTGTTCCTCCGAGGCGGTGCCCTGGCTCTCCGCCTCCTTGGCGAGCAGCGCCGCCCGGCCGAGGATCGCCGTCAGCACGTTGTTGAAGTCGTGGGCGATGCCGCCCGTGAGGCGGCCGAGGGCTTCCAGCTTGGCGGAGTCCCGCAGGCGCTCCTCCAGCGCGCGCCGCTCGTTCTCGACGCGCTCGCGTTCGACGATCTCGCGCTGCAGCGCGCGCGCGTGGCGCTCGATGCCGAGGACGCGCGCGCGGTGCAGGCCCCACACGGCAGCCGCGGCCGCGGCGGCGCAGAGACCGATGAACCACCCGGTCTGGAAGAAGCGCGGCGTCAGTTCGATCTCGACGCGGGCCTCCTCGCTGAGCACGCCGGCTTCGTCCTCCGCGCGCACACGGAAAACGTAGCGGCCGGGTGGAACCTTCGTGAAGAAGCCCTTGCGGCGGTGTTGGGCGTCGATCCACGACTTCTCGTAGCCCTCGAGCAAGTAGCTGAAACGCAGCTGGTCCGGAGCGTGGTAGGAGAAACCCGTGTAGCGGAACTCCAGCTCTCCGACGCCCCCGCGGATCTCGACGGGCTCGGCGGGGGAGTGCGTCGCGCCGTCGGCGAGGACGGACTCGATCCGCACCCGCGGCGGGAGGTTTCGGATCTCGAGCCCCTCGGGGTCGACGATGACGACCGAGTTGACGGTCGGAAACCACAGGCGGCCGTCGGCGGTCCGGTGCGCGTCTTCCCCGTTGCCCTCGCCGGTCGGGACGACCCGGCAGGGCGCCCGTCGGCGCGTGCCGTCGGCCACGGCATCCAGCGCGTCGCGCGGCATCGCCAGCACGCCGCAGTTGCTGTTGACCCAGAGGTGGCCCCGATCGTCCTCGAGGATGCCGCCGAGGGACAGGTCCGCGAGACCCTCGTCGCGTCCGATGGCCCGGATCTCGCCGTCCTTCAGTCGACAGAGTCCACCGCCGTAGGTCGAGACCCACAGCACACCGCGCTCGTCCTCGTGGACACCGCGCACCTCGCCGGGCGGCAGGCCGTCCTCGAGGCTCCAGAGCTCGAACGTGTCGCCCTCGGGCCCGACGGTCCGCAGGCCGACGGAGTTCGGGCCCCGGAACCAGAGCGATCCGTTCGCCGACAGGCGCGCGGGCCGCCACGGCAGGTCGCGGTCGTCGATCGTGTGCTTGCGCGCGTCGCGGCCGCGGACCGAGATCAGTCCGCCCCGCGCGCCGAGCCAGACGGTGCCGTCGGCGCCTTCGAGCAGGCCGCCGAGCGGGTCCAGCGCGTCCGGATCCTCGACCCGCCGCGGTCCGCTCTCGTCGACGACCACGAGGTGCCGATCCTCGCGGAACCAGAGCCGACCGTCCGAGCTCTCGCCCAGCAGGCGGGCGTCTCCCGAGAGCCGCAGCTCGGCCTGGGAGAATCCGCGCACGACGTCGCGCCCGTCACCGGGTCCCACGTGGTGAAGCCCTTGGTTCGACTGGAACCAGACGCCGTCGCGGCCCGAGCCGAGCAGGGAGCCCGAGCCCCAGTCGACGCGGTCGATGCGTGCGAGGGGTGCGCGCGTCACGTGCAGCAGGCCGCGGCCGTTGGTGCCGACCCAGAGGCTGCCCTCCGAGTCCTCGCAGAACGAGCGCGCTCCGTCCCGAAGGCTGAGGTGGCTCACGCGCGGCACCAGCTCGGCCGGAAGCTCGGGGGCCCTGAGCGTCTCGAGGGAAGCGAGGATCTTGTCGCCGGCCATCCAGAAGTCGCCGCGGCCGTCGATGATGCTCTTCTGCGGGAACTTCGGGGGCCCGTCGGCGACGCGCGTGTAGACGTCTCCCTCGAGGAGGCCCGTCTCGGATCCGACGAGCCAGATGCGGCCCTTCGGATCGGTGCAGATCACCGAGACCATCTCCGGACCCGCTTCCCCGAGGGGGCTCTCGATCGCCCCGTCCTCGAGGCTGCGCAGACCCCCGTGCGTCGCGAGCAAGAGGCGGCCCCGCGAGTCGACGTGCATGTCGAAGACGGCCACGCCTTCCGTCGCGGTCAAGGGTTCGCACATCCCGTCGCGGAAGCGGCTGATGCCGCCCTGTCCGGCGAAGAGCAAGTTGCCCTCGGCGTCCTCGGAGATGTCCCAGATCGTTCCTGTCGGGGCTCCGTGCTCGAAGCTCTCGAAGTGCTCGTCGCGCAGCCGGACGACGCCCATCCGCTCCGTGCCGAGCCACAGCGCGCCGTCGCCGGCCTCGTACAGCGCGGTGATGCGGTTGGTCTTCAGCTCCGGATGCTCGGCGATGGTGTACGACGTGAACTGCACGCCGTCGAAGCGCGCCAGGCCGCCGAAGGTCGCGATCCAGAGATAGCCGTCCCGCGTTTGCTCGATCGCGTTGACGGTGTCCTGCGGCATCCCGTCCGCCCGCGTCCAGAGGCGCGTGGCGTACTCGGGAGCCTTCGAGACCTCGCGCACGTCCGGACCCGCCTGGGAGCCGAGCAAGCACACGAGTCCCGCCAGCCGTACGACCGAGAGCGAGAACATGGGGGAGACCGAGGACCTTACCGGGATTCGAGGGGACGACCCCGGTGCCCATTCAGCATGCCGCGCGAGCGCGCACCGGACAAGCGCCGGTGAATTCCCATTCGCGGCCCTCGGACCTACTTCCTGCTCATTCCCAGGATGCTGACGAAGAAACTCGAGAAGAACGTCTGCGCGGACAGCGCGAGCAGGGTCACGCCCGGGATCACCCAGCGCATGGTGCGCGCGTACTCGAGGTCTCCGAAGTCGACGGCCACCCACTGGCGCACGGCTTCGCCGATCAGCAGCAGGCCGCCCAGCGCACCGAGCGCGCAGGCCAGCAGCCCGCGCTCGAGCGTGACGACGCCGTAGAAGCGCTCCAGCGTTCGGCTGGGGGGCGTGAGGTTCGTCGCGACGGCGTACGTGCGCGCGAAGATCGCGAACAGGATCGCCTGGTAGCCGCAGAGCACGGCCAGGCTCGCGACGAGCAGCGTGTGCGCGTCGAGCGTCGCGCCCAGGAGCCGCGTCCCCGGCAGCGCCAGCGCGTAGCCCAGCAGTCCGATCGCGATCAGCGCCAGCCCCGGAACCAGGAACAGGGCGCGCGGACTGAACAGCAAGAAGAAGCGCAGCGTTCGCCAGCCGTCGCGGAACGTCCGCAGGTGGGGGGCGTGGGAGCGGCGCTTGTCGGGGTGCAGCGTGATCGGAACCTCGCCGATGCGCTCGCCGCGCAGCGAGGCCTTGACGATCATCTCGACGGCGAACTCCATGCCCGTGCAGCGCTGGTCCAGCCGGCGGTACAGCTCGGGCGTGAAGCCGCGCAGGCCGCAGTAGATGTCGTGGATCGGCGCGCGGAACCAGCGGCGCGCGAAGAACGTGAACAGCGGGTTGCCGAACCAGCGGTGGAGGAACGGCATCGCGCCCGGCGCGACGGTCCCGCCGCCCGCCGGCAGGCGGCAGCCCTGGACCAGCTCGAAGCCTTCCTCGTGTCGCGCCCAGAACTGCGGAATCTCGAGGAAGTCGTAGCTGCCGTCGGCGTCGCCCATGACGACGAAGGAGCCGCGCGCGGCCTCGATGCCGCCCATCAGCGCGTTGCCGTAGCCCTTGGCCTCCACGTGCACGACGCGGGCGCCGCAGGCCTCGGCGAGCGCGACCGAGTCGTCGGTACTGGCGTTGTCGGCCACGACCACCTCGCCGTCGATACCGGCGGACTCCATGGCCGTTTGCGCGCGACGGATGCAGTCCTCGAGCGTGTCGGCCTCGTTGAGGCACGGAATGACGACCGAGAGCTGCGTCACCGCACGGCTCCGTCCGCGAGGGGCGTCCGCGGCGCACCCGGCTCGTCCGGCTGCACGACCCATACGCGCCGGTCCGGCATGTGCGCGATCAGCCCGCGGGGATTCACGGCGTCGAGCTCGCGCGCCCAGACGACGTCGGCGGCGTCGATGTCGGCGTCGTTGAAGACCCACTCCTGGTTGATGTCGTGGTGCGTGCTGTAGCGCACGAAGACGAGGTGCTTGCCGCCGAGTGCCCGCAGCTCGCTCTCGACGCGCGGGCGCTCGTTCAGGGAGCTCCGGCGGCTGCGCTCGAGCCAGGGGCCGAGGGCCAGTCCCTGGTCGACCAGGCTGCCCGCGACGATCAGGATCGCGAGGACACGGCCGACGCGTCGCCGCGAGAGCTCGCGCAGGCCGGCCATCACGACCACCGCGACGAGCGGGGTCACGGGGGCGGCGTAGTGCTCGCCGACGTACGTCTCGACGACGAGTGCGAGCGCGACCACGCCGAGGGCGACGAGCGCGAAGCGCAGCCAGCGGTCGCGCAGGGCCCAGGGCAGACCGACGAGCGCGAGCGCGAGCACGCGACCGGGGAAGAAGCGGCCGTAGACGAGGAGCTTCTCGCCCGCGGTCGAGAGGAACCCGTCCAGCGTCTGCGCCCGGTCGTAGGGCGGCGCCGAGACGCGCGTGTAGAAGAGCTGAACCACGACGTCGTTGTACTCGGGTTCGGGCGGCCGTGGGAGGAAGAGGAAGTGCGGCACGGCCATGTACTGCTGCTCGTGCAGCACGTGGGGCATCGTCAGCGGGTCGCCGGTCAACCGGTAGTGGTACCAGCCCAGGAAGGCGACCATGAGCACGACGACGGCCAGGAAGGCCGGCAGGGCGCGTCGCAGGGTCGCAGCGCGGGGGGCGTCGCGGCGCAGCAGCAGGGTCCAGGCCAGGGCGCCGAACACCAGCGCGCACAGGACGAGGCCCTCGTACATGCGCGACGTCGCGAGCATCCAGGCTCCGCAGGCCAGCACCGCCGCGTCGCGGGCGCGCGGTCCTCCTTCGGCGCACCCCGCACGGTCCGCGAGCCGCCGCGCGGCGCCCAGCACGAGGGCGCCCCCGAGCATGGCCGGCGCGCCGCCCCAGAACGTGCTGCCCCAGCGCATCGCGAGCTGCGCCGAGAGCGCCGGCACCAGTCCCGCCCACAGCGCCCAGCCCGCCGGCAGCCAGGACCGCGCCATCCACGTCGTGGCCGCGCACGCCAGCGCGAACGAGATCCAGACGCCGACGACGGGCGAGCCTCCGACGAGGCGGCCGAGCGCCAGGAACGCGCCCTGCAGCAGCGGGTACTTCGACGCGTACGTCGGCGCGTGAAGGACGTGGAACGTCTCGAAGTGCCTCCACAGCGGGTGCGGCGGATTCGCGAGCCGGCCGTGCAGCAGCGTGTCGGCCTGCAGCAGGTACGAGAACTCATCGTGCACGCGCGGCACCGCCGGCAGCACGAATCCCGACGCCCAGGCCGCGAGCAGCGCGACGGCCGCGACCAGGATCAACGGCGCGAGCGGGCGCTCGCAGAAGCGCGCGTACGCGGCCGCGGGGCCGGGTCGTCGAATCGGGGGGAGCGAGGAGGACGCGGCCACGGG
>CAYGPA010000340.1:5086-6344 GCA_964351535.1 uncultured Planctomycetaceae bacterium | reverse complement strand
TCAAGGTGCGATCGTGAACGTCAGGCCGTTGGTCAGCGAGTCTCCGAAGCCGGCCGGGTCGGCGGGGTCGCGCTGGAGCCACTGAGCGTGCACGGTCTGGCCGGTCGTCATCAGCGGGTCGGACCCCGACTGGATCACGGGATTGAGGTTGCGCTTCAGGAATCCGGTGCAGGGCGGAGCGCCCTGCTGTGAGGGCGACTTGGGCGGCAGCAGTCGCGTCACGGGGGCCTTCACGCAGAGCTTTCCGCCGTGAAAGTCGAGGTTCGACTTCTTGAAGGAGTAGATCAGGAAGCCCGACTCGGAAGGGAGAACGTCGTTCCCGACGACGAGGAAGGAACCGGTGCTGCTGGAGCTGGCGACGCCGCTCGCCGTCATGAAGGGAACACAGCCCAGCGAGTTGACCTTGCCCGTGCAGAACGCCGCCGGGGGGTCCACCACGGTGATGCGCACGTCGTCGATGACCCAGCCGAGGAACGAGTTCTCGAACGGGTCGAGAGGGTCGAACTCGAAGCGGATGCGAACGCTGGAGCCCAGGTACGGGGTGAGGTCCACCACGGCCCGGTACCACTCGAAGATGCGGTCGCTCTGGGCGATGATCGCCCAGGGGCCGCCGTCGACGGACACCGCGACGTAGCGCGAGTCGTACGTGCAAATGGCGCACTCGGCCTCGTCGTAGCTCTCGAATTCGAGCCTGGCCGCTCCAGCGTTCGCCGGCAGCTGGACACCCGCGTTCATCTCGAGGGTCGCGGGCTGCGAGAAGTCGAACGTGCACGTGCTCGGATCGCCGTAGTAGGCCGCCTTGGTGCCGCTGGGGAACGGCGTGATCGACGCGAAGCAGCTCGTGCTCGAGTCTTCGAGCTGGAAGCCGGGTGTCGCCGTCCAGTGGCCCAGCCCGGCCTCGAAGTCGTCGGAGAAGACCACCTGGGACGTGGCGAGCGGAGCGAGGACCGCGGCGGCAACGCCGGTCGTCAAGAGGAGTCGAATCAGCATCGGCAGAGCCTTTCGTCGAGAGCGGAACGGAGGTTCGAGACCACGTAGGGGGGTCACCGGGCGTGGCTCGCGTGGCACCGGATCCTGGTTTTCTCGGTGCCGTTCTCGCTTCGCGGACTTCCCGTAGAATGGACGGCGATCCATGCAGGACGCGAATCGAGATCGATTCCTCTCGCATTACGGCGCGCTGCGGCGGCTCGCGCGCGACATCGTTCTCGACGAGCACGAGGCGGACGACGTCGTGCAGGACGTGTGGCTCGCGGTGGAG
>CAYGPA010000340.1:0-4986 GCA_964351535.1 uncultured Planctomycetaceae bacterium | reverse complement strand
TGCTCTGGAGCGCCGCGTTCCTGCGCGCGTTCCAGCTCGATGGCGAGGGCGAACGAGCGAGGGTCGCGACGTCCACCGCGGGCCGGGGAGCGGCGCTGGCGGCGATGGCCGACCCGCGCGTGTGGGTCGGCGCGGCGCTCGTCGTGCTCGGGGCGATCGGGTGGTTCGCGTTGCGGGGGGGGACGCGGCCGGCGGACGACGTCGTCGCCGGGTCGGAGCACGCCGGCTCGACCCGCCTGGAGGAGCGCGTTGCAATCGAACCCGTACGATCTCCGGCCGGCACTCGCGAGCCGGCTGCGCCGTCGCCGAGCCCGGAGCCCGAGCCGAGCCGCGGCGTTCAGCTCCGCGTCGTCGACGAGCTCGGAACGCCCGTCCAGGGTGCACGCGTTCACCTGGGGACCCCCCGCGGCAGAGGCGAACGGCGGGGCGCGACCGACGCGGAGGGCCGCTTCGAACTTCGGAGGCCGGAAGAGCACGAGGCGCACGAAGATCGACACTTCGGAAACTACGCGCTCGGCGAGGCCTTCCTCGCCATCGAGATGGACGGCATGCAGAGCTCGCCCTACTACTACTTCGACTGGGAGAGCGCCGCCGGCCAGCTCCTCGAGGTCCGCCTCGTCCGCGGCGACTCCCGGCTCCACGGGCGGATCGTGGACGAGGAACGGGCCGGCATCGGAGGCGTTCGCGTGGGCCTCGGCGGAGGCCGGCAAGTCGCACCGCGCGTCGAGGGACCGTTCCGGATCGTTCCGTACTCGACGATGGTCACGACCGCCCCCGACGGCTCGTTTCAGATCGTGGGTCTCGCGCCGACGGCGCAATCGATCCTGGCCGACCATCCCGAGTACGTTCTCGGGTCGCAGAACTACCCGGCAGAGGCCTGGCTGGCGAGCGCCGAGGTCGAGATCGTGCTCGAGCGCGGAGTCGTCCTGCGGGGCACCGTACAGGACGAGGCGCAGGTCCCGATCGAGGGCGCGGTCGTGCGTCTCTGGAGGTGGACCGAGGGCGCGCCCCGGACCGCGACGACGGACTCCGACGGGAGCTTCAGGCTTTCCGGCCTGCCGCGCGCGCCCGTGAGGCTCTTCGCATCGAGCGAGATCGGTCCCACGGGCCGTGCGCACGCGTCGACGGCGATCGACCTGCGTGCCGCCGAGCCTGCGACGTGGACCGCGACGCTGGCGCCGTCCGGAGACATCCGATTCGAGCTCGTGGACTCGAGCGACGAGCCCCTGGAAGGCTGGCGGGTCGAGCTCGCGACGGCTTCGCGCGACTGGTTCGCCGCAGTCACGAGCGGCCCCGACGGCGTGACCAGCCCGCTCGGCGACTGGCCCCGCGAGACGCTGGCCTTGCACGTCTACCGCTCAGGCGCCGAGGAGGCCTTCCCCGTGCACGTCGTGGACGCGTGGACGCCGACGGCGGGACGGACGCGCTGCGTCGTCGACGCGGCGCGCAGCGAGCCCGCCGAGATCCGGGGCAGCGTTCGCATGGCGAACGGTGAGCCCTTCCCCGCGCTGCGAGTCTTGCTCTCGAGCCTCGCGAGCGGGATGGTCACACAGCCCGCGGTCGACGGAGGAACGGGGGGCTTCGCGGTCGATTGCCTGCCCGCGGGCGAGTACCTGGTCCTCGCGAACACCCCGAACGGCCAGGCGAATCTCGCACGCGTCTCGGTGCTCGCCGGCGAGAGCCGCGACCTGGGCATCCTGCGCGCACCGGGAGTCGGCTGGCTGACCGTCGAGATCGACACATCGCCCCAGGGCGAGCTGGCGAGCTACCTGCTGTACGTCGACTGGCCCGACCGGGAGGGGGTCAAGTCCCAGGCGATCATCGGCGGCCGGGGTGTCCCGACGCGGAAGGAACTCATCGCGGGCACGTACGAGGTCGAGATGTCGATCGGCTCGCGAATCGACCGCGAGCGCTTTCAGGTGCGGGCGGGAGAAGAGGTCGTGGTGCGCGTCGGGCGGGAGAGTGGCGCGGACTGACGGCGTCGGCGCCTGATTCACGGGACGGGGCAGAAGCCGTTCTTCCGTGACTCCAGGAACGGGCCCGCCCCGGTCTCCTGCCCCCTCGGGGGGCCCGGGGTCGTGCCCGTATGCCTTGTGTTGCCGGGGTTCGAGCCTCCAGTCGAACGCGTTTCACGGCCGACAAAGGGCTCCTGGGAGGGGTCGGTCCCTCCCGCGGTGGGGACCATGAACAACTCGGAGAAGATGACGCGGCCCGCGGGCCGTGCTCGCACGCGGTGCGGGCTCACGATGGTCGAGTTGACCATCACGATGACGCTCCTGGTCATCAGTGCGCTCGGGTTCTCGCAGCTGATTCTCTCGGCGCGCCAGAACTCGGAGATGCGCCGTCAGCAGACGCTGGCCATGCAGGGGGCGCGCGAGGTCCTCGAGCAGATGAAGGCCGTGCCGCTGGACGAGGTCTTCGCCCGCTTCAACGCGGACCCGGCGGACGACCCGCCGGGGACCTCGCCCGGCGGGGACTTCGTGGTCCAGAGCCTGGAGCCCTGGCCGGGGGACCTCGACGGGGCTGCCGGTGAGGTGTTCTTCCCGGTCGAGCTCGCCGCGCCGCGCGTGCTGCGCGAGGACCTGCAGAGCGACCTCCTGGGCACGCCGCTCGACCTGAACCGCGACGGCGTCGTGGACGGCCTCGACCACGCCGGGGACTACGAACTCCTTCCCGTGCTCGTTCGGGTCCGCTGGCGCAGCGCAGCGGGTCCGGGCGAACTCGTCTTCCGCACGATCCTCTCGGGACTGTGATGATCCATCGAGCCAACATCTCCGTGCGTCGGGCCGGCTTCAGCGTGCTGGAGCTGACCCTGGCCCTCTCGATCCTCGCGGGCGTGATGGCGTCGCTCGCGCTGCTGGGGTCGTCCGGCTACTCCGCGTACCAGGGCCTGTCGCAAGCCTCCGAGGTGGAGGCCGACGCGAGGCGCGCCCTCGACCGAGCCGTCTCCGAGCTGTCGAGCCTGTCGGTCGCCACGATGTGGCAGGACCCGCGGACCGACCTGGGCACGGACGTCCTCGACTTCCAGCAGGTCACCGGGTTCGCCGCCGGCGCCGCGACCCTCGGGACCCCGCTGCGGCTCGCGTTCGAGTACGACCCGGGCGAGACGGACGACGGCACGGACGAGGACGGCGACGGCCTGATCGACGAGGGTCGGCTGATCCTCACCCGCAACGTGGGTGCCGGCAACGAGGTGCGCATCGTCCTGTGCAGAGACCTCCGCGAGCACGCCGAGGGCGAGGTCTCCAACGGCGCCGACGACAACGGCAACGGCGTCGTCGACGAGCGCGGCTTCAACATCCACCAGGAGGGCGACCTCCTGACGATTCGCCTGACGGTTCAGGCGCTGGACGCGGAGCAGCGCTCCGTCGTCCGCACGGTCCAGACGTCGATCCTCTTGAGGAACCAGGGATGAAGACTCGCTTCGCTTCCAGCCTCGCTCGTCGCGGACGCAAGGGCGTCTCGATGGTGCTCGTGATGTTCACCGTCACGACGATCAGCGTCCTCGCGGTGTCGCTGGTGACGTTGAACGTCGTCTCGCTGCGCGAGAGTCGCGTCACGCGGGAGCGGCTCTCCGCGCAGTACGTCGCGGAGGCGGGGATCGCCCTGGCCCACCGGGACCTGCTGGAGGGGGGGACGGGCGTCGTCGGAAGCGAGCAGAACCCGCAGGCCTACGGGCCGTCCTCCTTCTGGGTGGAGGCCGCCGACCTGGGCGGCAACATGACGTCGCTGACGGCGACGTCGGTCGAGGATCGGGCGGGAACGCGGATCCAGGCCGTGCTGCTGCGCGAGCAGAACAACCTGTTCGAGTGGGGCGCCTTCGGCGACGAGGGACTGACGCTCGACAGCAACGCGTCGATCGACAGCTACGACTCCCTCGCGGGGCCCTACAACGACTCCAACGGCTCCGGCAGCAACCGCTACGCCAACGCCAACGGCCGGGTCGGCTCGAACGAGGACATCCAGCTCGACCAGAACTCGGACGTCCACGGGGACGCGGTGCCCGGCGTCGCCGGTACGGTGACGATCAACGGCAACGCGACCGTGTCCGGCTCGACGGTGTCGTCGACGCAGGTCGTCGACATGCCCGACCTCGACATCCCGACGATCGCCTCCTCGGGAGTGCTGAGCATCGCGGGCGGCGCTTCGTCGGTGCTGGGCTCCGGCGACCACCACTTCTCGCAGTTCGACCTGGGCGTGGGCGCGACCCTGACGGTGACCGGGCCCGCGACGGTGATCTTCGACAGCTTCGAGATGGCGTCGAACTCCGAGCTGATCGTGGACGGCTCGAGCGGACCCGTCGAGTTCTACGTGATCGACGACTACGTCATCAACAGCAACACGCTGATCGCTTCGACGACGTACGACCCCGCCGACATCACGTTCTACCTGAACAGCGACAACATCATCGACCCGAACGTCAACGTCGACGTGGACGAGGTCGACTTCAACTCGAACGCTCAGCTCTACGGCACGATCTACGCGCCCAACGCCGCCATCATCGTCAACAGCAACTTCGAGCTGTTCGGCGCTCTCGTCGCGCGGCGCGTGCACCTCGACAGCAACTCGAAGGTCCACTTCGACGAGAACCTGTTGCGGTCCAACGTCAGCACCCAGGACTCGACCTTCACGACGCTCCTCTGGCAGGTGACCCCGTACAAGGCCATGGGCATCCAGCACTAGTGTCCTGTCTCGGAACTTCCTGCACACAATTCACGCCTCAGTACATTGCCTCAGAACATCGATGGCGGCGTTGCACCTCCTCCGAGTATTCACCAATACGCGTCGTCGGCGCGCCTTGCCCTCGACGCCCTGAGCCGCAACTTGCGTACAGGAACTTCCGAAACAGGACACTAGGCTTCAACATGCTCCGTCTCGGCTCCGTCCTCACTCTGCTGTTCGTCACCGCCTTGCCCGCGCAGGCGGAATCCGTCGCCGATCGGGTCGCCGCGATCCTGGTGTCGCAGCGCTCGCCCGAGAGGCCGA
>CAYGPA010000339.1:0-6365 GCA_964351535.1 uncultured Planctomycetaceae bacterium | reverse complement strand
CCGCGCTCGCGACGACCGCGTCGTCCGCGGACGCCTCGACCGCGGGCCCGGCGGACTCCGCGGCGATCGACTCGCCCCCACCGCCGTTCACCTCAGCGCTGGCCTTCACCTCGGCAGGGGCCTTCCAGCAGGCGGGGCAGAGATCCTCGCGGAGCAGCTCGCCGTCCTGGATCGCGAGGGACGAGAAGTGCGCCTCGCCGTCGGCGAAGGCGCGCTCGCAAGCGCGGCAGGCGGGCTCGCGCCGCGGGGTCTTCCACTCCTGGGCCATCGGGGAATCCTACCCGCATCCCCGGGCCAGCTCACCGCTCGATTCGCCTCCTCCGGCCCTACGAACGGGCGGATCCGCCCTCGCCGGAACCCGCGGCGCCGCGCTCCGCCCGCGCGAGCGCGTACACGGCCTCGAGACGTGCGACGGCCCGCTCGAAGGAGCCCGCGCCGCGCTCCGGTCGGGAGGCGGCCAGAGTGTCGAGGTGCTCCCGGTCGGCCGCGAGCTCCGCGAGGGTCCGCGCCAGCGCCTCCGCGTCGCCCGGGGGAACCAGCGCGCCTCCCCCACCCAGGGTCTCGCCGACGCCGCCGACGTCGGACGCGACGACCGCCAGGCCCGCGCGGTGGGCTTCGCCGACGACCAGCGGAGCGTTCTCGGGCCAGAGGCTCGGGACCACGACGAGGTCGAGCTCGGCGAACACCGACGCCGCGTCGCGCGGGTCGAAGCGGCCCGCGAACCGCACGGCGTGACCGGCGGCCGCCGCGCGCAGCTCGCTGACGTAGTCGGGGAACCAGTCGAGCGCCCCGTGGATCGAGAGCGCGACGCTTCCCGCGGGCAGCGAGCCGCAGGCCTCGACCAGCACGTGGGCGCCCTTGGCCGGGTACAGGCCGCCGACGTAGCCGACGCGCAGCGGCGTTCCGCGCGGCGCGCGCCGGGGCGCGGCGAGGTCTCCGGGAACGCCGAACGGCAGGACCTCGACGCACGTGCGCGATAGCAGGTCGAACGCGCTCCACTGCTCCGCGACGTGGCGCGACGGCGACAGTGCGCGCTGCACCGCCGACAGCTCGCCGCGGAAGAAGGCCAGGCGCTCGGCCGCGGCGAGAGCGCGGGCGGCGTCGCCGGCACCGCCCCAGCGCGGCGCGCGCAGCGGGTGCTTCGCGAGGCAGCGACCGCAGCCGAGCCCGGGAGCGACACCGCACGGCTCGCCTCCCGCGAAGGTCGTCCCGTCGTCGCAGAACCCGAAGTAGTCGTGCAGCGTCATCACGACCGCCGCGCCGTGGGCGCGGGCGCGGCTCAGGCAGCGCGGACCCCAGAAGGCCACGTGGTGGGCGTGGACGACGTCGGGCGCGAACGCGCGCAGCTCGCGCTCGAAGGCCTCCAGGGACTCCGGCTGCTCCCAGGACTCCGCCACGTCCGCGTACTCGCGCTGGTGCACGACCTCGCGCACGGGGACGCCGTCGACCTCGTAGTCCCGCACGGACCCCGGGGCGCGCGTAAGGTCGCGCTCGGTCGCGAGCACGAGGACCTCGTGACCGCGCGCGCGCAGCGCCGCGGCGACGTCGTGCGCGTGCAGCTCGGTGCCGCCGACGTGGTCGGGCAGGTAGTCGTGGACGAGCAGCAACACCCTCATGTCGCGGGCGCCTCCCCCGATGTCGCGGGCCCCTCCCCCGATGTCGCGGGCGCTTCCCCCGCGCCGGGCGCGAGACCCAGCTCCTCCGCCGTGCAGGCCGAGAGCGACGCGTCCCAGGCTGCCGTCGCGAACGTGCGCATGCGCGCCTCGAACCAGGCGGCCTCCGGGACGGTCGGCGCGCCGGCGTCAGAGGCCCGCCGGTAGAGCGCCTCGAGCGCATCGACCGCGGCGTCGAGCCGCGGCAGCTCGAGCGCGGCGCGCCGCGGCCGCGCTCCGGCGCGCGAGCTGCGCGCGGTCGCCCTCCAGCTCGCGCAGCGCAGCCGCCAGGGACGCGGCCGAGCCCGCGGCGAAGGTGCGCAGCCACTCGCCGCCCGGGTCTCGATCGACGAACACCTCGTGGTCGGGCGCGACGCACGCGCGCCCCAGCGCCAGGGCCTCGTCGACCACGAGCCCGTAGGACTCGCGCACGCGCGTCGCCGTGGCCGCGACGTGCGCCTGCGCCGCGATCCCCGGCAGCCCGTCGGCGTCGAACGCGCCGAGGAACTGCACGTCGAGGCCCGCGGCCGACCCGCGCAAGTCGCGCTCGAAGCCGGGATCCGACGCCCGGCCCGCGAGCAGGAGACGCAGCGGCACGCCCGCGAGGCGCACGGCCTCGACGAGCAGGTCGGTGCCCTTCTCGCGCGCGAGGCGACCCCAGGCGGCGACGACGAGCGGACCGCCGCCGTCCGCCGGCAGCGGCACGTGTGCCGGGCGCGTCGCGGGCACCGGGGGCAGCTCCTGCAGGTCGAGGGCGCCGGGCGCGAGCTCCAGGTCGCGCTCGAGGCGCCGACCGTGGGCCCGGCTCGGCACGGTGATCGCGCGCGCGAGGTCGAGCTCCGCGCCCAGGTCGCGCTGGCGCTCGGCGAGCAGCATCGCGGCCGCCTCCGGCGCGACCCACGGCGTGCGCGGCGGGAGGCGCCCGGCGCAGGCGAGGCACGGCACGATCCCCACGGCGCTGTCGCACGGCGCGGCGGTGTCCGTCCGCAGCCGGAACGCGATCGGACAGCTCGTCCACGCGTCGTGCAGGCTGACGATCGCCGGCACGCCGCAGCGCGCCGCGGTCGCCACGAGGTCGCGCGAGAGCCGGATCCAGTGGTGCACGTGGACGACGTCGGGGCGGAGCTCGCGCAGGATCCCGGCGAAGGCCTCGGCCGCGGGCGGGAAGAGGCTCTTGTGCCAGTGGTCGAAGTAGAGGTCGGAGCGCGCGATGCGCAGCACGCGCAGCTCGCGGCCCGAGGCGGGGTCGCGGTCGACGTCCGCGACGACGCGCGCGGCGGGCGCGCCGTCGACGGGCTCCGCACGCTCCAGGGTTCCCGCGACCACGGACACGTCGTGCCCGCGCGCGGCCAGCGCCCGCGCCGAGTCGCGGACGCAGAGCTCGACGCCGCCGACGAGCTCGGGCGGAAACCCGTGCGCGACGAGGACGATCCTCACCCGGCCGCTTCCTCCGCGAGCCGCTTCGCGCGCAAGGCGTCGACGGCCTCGAAGTACACGCTCTCCATGCGCTCCGCGTCGACC
This sequence comes from uncultured Planctomycetaceae bacterium, assembly GCA_964351535.1. GTDB lineage: Bacteria > Planctomycetota > UBA1135 > UBA1135 > JAUIDW01. The sequence continues at coordinate 3,192 of CAYGPA010000339.1, read as the reverse complement.
TCGACGCGGTGGATGCCGCCCTCGCGATCCAGGGCGTCCAGCCGCTCGGGCTCCTCGACGAGCTGCGCGAGGACGCGCGCGAGGTCCTGCGCGTCCCCGGTCTTGAAGTGGAACCCCGTGCGCCCGACCTCGACGAGCTCCGCCATGCCGCCGATGTCGCTGACGAGCAGCGGCGTCCCGGTGGCCAGGGCCTCGGCGATCACGAGCGGCGAGTTCTCGTACCAGACGCTCGGCACGACGAGGAGGTCGATGCGCGCCAGCGCGCCCGGCACCTCGTCGCGGCGCAGCTCGCCGCGGAGCTCGGCCCCCACCCGTGCGGCGCGGGCCTCGAGCTCGCGCAGGTAGTGCGGGTGGTGGCGCCGCGGACCGTAGAGCGCGAGCTTCGCGCGCGCGCGGAGCTCGGCCGACAGCAGCCCCCAGGCCTCGAGCAGCACGTGGGGCCCCTTGGCCGGGATCAGGCTGCCGAGGAAGCCGACGCGCAGGTGCTCCGCGGGCACCTTGGGCTCGGCGCGGAACGCGTCGAGGTCGACCCCGGTGGGCAGGAAGCGCACGCGGTCGGCGGGCAGGCCCCACTCCACGAGGCGCTCGCGCAGGAAGCGGCTGGGCGACAGGAAGAGATGCACGGCGCGCTGCAGGCGCTCGCGCAGCTCGGCGGAGCGCTCCTCGACCTCGACCAGCCGGCGCGCCACGCGGTGCGGATCGAGGCGCGTGCGGTCGAAGGGCACGTCGCGCGAGGGCTTCAGGGCCGAGCGCGAGAGCCTGCGCGCCGCGGGCCCGAGATTCAGGCCGGTCTTGTCCTGCAGGCCCGCCAGCAGGCGCCCGGTGTGCTTCTCCAGCGCGGTCTGCGCGAACTTGAAGCTCGCCAGGCACTCCGCGCAGCGCGCGGTGTCGATGTCGTGGCAGATGCTCTCGTCGGCGTGCACCCGCTGGCCGTAGCGCGCGCACTGCAGCCAGTAGTCGTGCAGCGTGAACACCGCCGGCAGGTAGCGGCGCGCGGCCTCCTCCACGCAGCCTACCGACAGGTACAGCAGGTGGTGGAAGTGCACGACGTCGGGCTGCAGCCGGTCCAGCACCGCGCCGAAGATCGGGTCGATGCCGGGGTGGTCCCAGGTCTGGCGGAACTCGTCGTAGTAGAGGTTGTTGATCAGCTCGATGATCGGCAGGCCGCCGTACTCGCGCTCGCGCAGGTGCAGGTCCGGCAAGCCGACGTCCTTCTCCGCCGTGAACACGTGGACGTCGTGACCGCGCCGCTGGAGCTGCTGGCCGAGCTGCAGGGTGTACACCTCGGTGCCGCCGGTGTGACCCGGCAGGAAGTTGTGAGCGACGAGCAGGATGCGCATGGTCGAACCGGCCACTCTACCGGATGGCCGCTCCGCAGCCGACCGGCGTGGTCGCGGTGGGTTCAGCCGGCCAGGCGTCGGGCGCAGCGCCACCAGAAGCGCAGCAGGCCGTCGAGCAGCGCCGCGGCGCGCGCCGGGCCCGGCTTGCTCAGGAGGTGCGGCGCCAGGGTCAGCGGTCCGCCGACCAGCAGGTCGCGGTCGCGGAGCCGACGCGCCGCCTGGATCGGGCGGCGGAGGGCCAGCGTCTCGGGCAGCGTGCGGAAGAACGCCAGCTTGCCCCGCAGCCAGGAGCCCAGCCCACCCGAGCGCACGCTGAAGAAGGCCCAGACGAGCTCGTAGCAGAGCAGTCCCGGCGCCGCGACGAGCAGCGTGCGCCAGCGGTAGTTCTTGGCGAGGAACATCCAGCGGTTGCGCGAGTGGAAGAAGACGCGCGAGCTCGGATAGCGCCCCGCCTGCCGGAAGCTGATGCCCGGGGTGCCGGTCTTGTGGCGGACGCGCGCGTCCTCGACCGACAGGATCGCGAAGTCCATGAGGCGCAGCCGCAGCGAGAGGTCGAGGTCCTCGAACAGGATGAAGAAGCGCTCGTCGAAGCCGCCCGCCTCGAGCAGCACGTCGCGGTCGACCAGCAGGCACACGGACACGGCGCCGTCGACGGGCACGACGCCGTCGCCCTCGGCCTCGTCGAGGGGCCGGTAGAAGTTGCGCAGCGCCAGGAGGCCCGCGTAGTGGAACTCCCCGCCGTCGTAGTGCACGCGCTCGGGCTCGTCGTGGAGCACGTTGCGCGTCTGCACGACGGCCACCGGCCGGCCGCGGTGCGGGGCCGTCGCGGGCACGAGCTTCGCGAGCACGTCCGCGTCGAGCACGGCGTCGTTGTCGACCAGGAGCACCCAGCGGTTGCGCGCGGCCCGCATCCCCGCGTTGCGCGCGGGCGCCGGACCGCCGTTCTCGTCGAGGGCCAGCACGCGCACGTCGGGGTAGCGCTGCGCGAGCAGCGCGCGGCTCCCGTCCTGCGAGGCGTTGTCGACCACGATCCACTCGTCGATCGGAAACGTCTGCGCGCGCAAGGCGTCGAGGCAGTCCGGCAGGTAGGCCTCGCCCTCGTAGTTCACGACGACGACGGAGACGGCCGTCGGCGGCGCGGCGGCGTCGCCCGGTCCCTGCGCTCGACCTCGGTCCTCGGGGCTCAACGCAGCGGGAGCTCGAAGTCGGGCGACGTGACGGGCTGGCGGTGCTTCAGGCAGTACGGCACGTTCGCGAGCACCGAGAAGCCGGCCCTGGCGACGATCCAGAACCCGCCCGGAGTCTCCCGCAGCGAGCGGCCGATGCCGATCGTGCCCGTGGCGTCCGAGACCTCGCCCGCGGACTCGTCCTCGTCGGCGCGCAGCACGACCTTCGTGAAGGCGAGCCACGGCAACCGCACGAGGTCGCGCAGCGGCGCGTACTTCAGCATCGTCAGCCAGACGTTGCGCGAGTGGTAGTACAGGCTGCGCTTGCCCATCTTGATGCCGAAGGGCGTCTTGTGGAACGTCTCGACCTGCGGGTACTGCAGCACGCGGTAGCCCAGGTTCAGCAGCCGGCACGTCAGGTCGCGCTCGTTGCCGTAGATGAACAGGCGCTCGTCGTAGTACCCCGCGCGCCGCAGCGCCTCGGTGCGCGCCAGGCTGGCGCACCCGCGGAAGGTGCTCATGTAGCGCTCGCGGTTCACGGCCTCCGACAGCCGGTAGCTGTCGGGCGTGCCCGGCTCGACGACCTTGGTCGACAGGATCGCCGTCGTCTCCGGCTCGGCCAGCAGGCGGTGCGTGGTCTTCTCGAGCCACTCCGGCGGCATCACGATGTCGTCGTCGAGGATCGC
>CAYGPA010000338.1:291-6369 GCA_964351535.1 uncultured Planctomycetaceae bacterium | reverse complement strand
TGCCGGTCACGGCGATCATGCGGTTGTTGGAGTCCGCCGCGGCGCCGCCGCCGAGACCGAGCACCTGGGAGACCTCGGTGCCGCCGGGATCGCCGCCGCCCTGGGGCGCGCGCGCCAGGCCGATGGCGGCCAGAGCGCAGCCCGCGACGAGGATCCAGCCGGGGGATTCGAAGAGTCGTCGCATGTCGTGTCGCCTGGGGTTGGGGGCCGCGGAGCCCGGGTACCTGGGGGTGCGTATCTTAGCCGGGCCGCGCGGTTGCGAAAAAGGACGTCGTGAGCGTCGCGTGCGGCAACCTCGGGCCCGGGAGCGCCCGGCGGCCTCCGGCGCGGGCGCCTACCAGCGCGCCAGCTCGCCCGAGATCTCCTCCACGATGTCCTTGAGGGTCACGAAGCCGAGCGGGGCCTGCGAGGTGCCCACCAGGGCCGCGCGCGCTCCCGCGGCGCGCATCCGGACCAGGGCGCGGTCCAGGGCCAGGCGCGGCGGCAGGGCGATCAGCTCGCGGACGTGGTCCTCGACGCGCGCCTCCGGGCCGGCGGCGAGCACGTCGAGCTGGTGGACGTAGCCCTCGATGCGCCCCTCCGCGCCGAGGATCGGGAGGCGCGTGAAGCGGCTGTCGCGGACCGCCCGCAGCTGCTCGCCGGGCGCGGCGTCCGCGCGCAGGAAGTCCACTTTCCGCCATGGAACGCTGACCTCGACCAGCGCGCTCCGGCGCAGGCCCAGCACGTTCTGCGCGAGCTCCTCGACGTGGGGCCCGAGCGAGCCCGGGGCCGAGGCCCGGATCAGGTCCACCACGGCCCGCGGCCCCACGCGCCCCGAGAGGGCGGGGTCCCCCAGGCCCATCAGGCGACCCAGCGCCGTCGAGAGCATCCGCAGCGGGATCGAGAGCGGCAGGAAGAGCCCCTTGCAAAACGCGATGCCCGGCGCGGTGTAGCCGACGAACGCGTGCGGTCGGCGGCGGTGGAGGTCCTTGGGCAGGAGCTCGCCGAAGAAGAAGAAGAGCGGTGTCAGGAGCAGCGCGGCCGCGAGCGCGCGCACGTCGTCGGAGAGGCCCAGCGTCGCCAGCAGGTCCTGCCCGAAGTGTGTGCCGAGCTCGTTGGCCAGGTTGTTGCCGATCAGGATCGTCGCCAGGAGCCCGGCCTCGTCGCGCAGCAGTCGCTGGATGGTGCGCGCGGAGCGCACGCCGCGCTCGGCGTCGCTGTCCACGCGCCAGCGGGCCAGCGAGTAGAGCCCGGTCTCGCCCCCCGAGAAGACGGCCGAGGCGAACAGCGCGGCCAGCAGGCCGACGGCGAGCAGCGCGGGCATCACGGCGTCCCGACCTCCGGCCCCGCCTGCCCGGGGCGCTCGACGCGGACGTCGACGGTCGCGACGCGGCGTCCGCGCAGCTCGTGCACCGTGAACTCGAGGCCCGCCGTGCGCACGCGGTCGCCGGCCCGCGGAACGTGCCCCGCGAGCGCGGCGACGAAGCCCGCGACGGTCTCGAACTCGGTCGGCACGACCCGGCGGCCGAACTGCTCGTTCCAGTCGCGGATCGAGAGGCTGCCGGACACGCGAAAGACGCCGCCGCCGAGGTCGAGCACCGGCTGCTCGAGCTCCTCCCCCTCCACGAGGAGCTCGCCGACGACCTCCTCCAGCACGTCCTCGAGCGTCACCAGCCCCGCCGTCCCGCCCCACTCGTCCACCACCACGGCGAGCGCGGTGTGCTGTTCGCGCAGCAGGTGCAGCGCGGACAGCGCCGTGGCGACCTCCGGCACGAACGTGACGGGGACGACCTGCTCGTCCAGCGGTCGCTCGGGGTGGGCGAGCAGGTCCCGCACGCGCACGCGCCCGACGACCCGATCCGGGCCGCCGTCGACGACGACCAGCCAGCCGAGCTTGCGCTCGACGGCCCGGGCCAGGACCCGCGCGTGGTCCTCCGCGTCCTCGGCGCGGTCCAGGAGCAGCATGTCGACGCGCGGGGTCATGATCTCGCGCGCGCGCAGGTCGTCGAGCGCCGCGACTCCCGCGAGGAACTCCGCCTCCGTCAGGAGCAGGTCGCCCGACCGCGCGCTGGCCTTGAGCACGTGCTCGAGTTGCTCCTGGTCCACGCCCGACTCGCGCTGCGCGACGCGCCCCAGTGCGCGATACGTGACGTCGAGCAGGGCCTCCACGACGTAGCGGACCGGGCCGATCGCAGGCACCAGGACCGCGAGCGGCACGGCGGCGGCGCGCGCGATCGGCACGGGTGCGCGCATCGCGATCGTCTTCGGCAGGACCTCGCCGAAGACCAGGACGACGAGGAGCGGCACGAGCAGTCCGACGAGCAGTTCGTCGAGGCCGCGCTGCGCGCCGGTGTGCTGCGTCGCGAACGAGAAGAACAGGAGGTTCACGACCAGGTTGCCGAGCAGGATCGTCGTCAGCAGCGGGCGCGGCTTGGAGAGCAGCTTGCGCACGAGCGAGCCGGCCCGCTCGCGCCCGCGGAGCCCGAGCACGAACAGCGCGGTCTCCGAGGCGCTGAAGCTCGCGGAGAGCCCCATCAGCGCCACGAGCAGGAACCACCGCAGCCCGGAGCCGAGCGCGGAGTCGGGAATCGCGGTCACCGCCGCGACCTCGGCCAGGAGCGCGAGCGCGGTCGACGCAAGGTCGCCGGTCATCGTCCGGGGCTCATCGGTCGGGGCCCTCGGCGCCGGCCGCGTCACCCGCCGCCGCGCTGGCCGCGTCCGCCGGGAAGCGCAGCTCGGCTCGGAACCCGCGGCCCGGCGCGGCGTCCAGGTGGACGCTGCCGCCGTGGGCGGCGACGACGTTGTGCACGAGCGCCAGCCCGAGACCGGTGCCCCTGCCGACTTCCTTGGTCGTGTAGAAGAGGTCCTCGACGCGCTCCAGGACCTCCGGCGGGACCCCGGGGCCGTCGTCCTGGACGACCACGACCTGCTCGTCGTCCTCGAGGTGGATGGAGACGTCCACGCGGCCGCCGGTTCCCCGCTCCTCGAGCGCGTCGAGCGCGTTCACGAGCAGGTTCAGCACCGCCTGCGCGATCTCGTGCGCCGAGCCGCGGATCGGCGGGGCGGCCCGGGCGCGCCCCTCGTCCGGCCCGTGGAACGCGAGCGTCACGCCGAGCTCTTCCGCGCGGTGGCGCACGAGCGCGAGGGCGTCGGAGACCGGGTCGAGGAGCCGCAGCGGCACGACCTCGGCCTCGCGCGGCGTGAAGCGCAGCAGCTGGCCGACGGTCACCTGGATGCGCTCGAGGCCCGTCTTCAGGAGGTCGAGGTACACGACGCGCCGCTCCGGGGACAGGCGCCCGGAGGCCAGGCTCTCGACGGCGTTCTGCAGGCCGCCGAGCGGGTTGTTGATCTCGTGAGCGATGCCCGCGGCGAGCTCCCCCATCGCCGCCAGCCGCCGCTGCGTCATGGCCGCGGCCTCGGCCTGCAGGGCCTTCTCGGTGGCCGCCTGCACGTCGCGCTCGAGCCGCTCGTTGTAGCTCTGCACGTAGGAGGTCATGCCGTTGAAGGTGCGCATCAGCTCGGCCACCTCGTCGCTGCGCGGAGGCTCCTCGACGCGCGCGTCCAGATCCCCCGCCGCGATGCGCCGCGCGGCGCGGGCCAGGGCCTCCACCGGCCGCAGCACGAAGCGCCGGATGGCGGAGAACGTCACCGTGGTCAAGAGCAGCGTCGAGGCCGCGAACGCGATCAGGAAGAGCCGCAGGACCTTGCCCTGGTCTCCGCGCGCGCGCGTGCGGTACCAGCAGCCGCCCCACACGCCGTCGGCCTTGCGGATCGCCACGGCGCGCCCGCCCTCGACGTCCTCCTGGGCACCGCCGGTGTCGACGGCCCGCGCGATCGAGCGCAGCACGGACTGCTCGTCGAGGTCGGCGGCGCGTCCCGCGAGCCCCACCGGGTTCAGCCGCACGCCGCGCGGCGCGATCGCTCCGCCCGGCTCGACGTAGAAGTTGTCGTCGAGGATCACCGCGTCGTCGAACTGGTTCCACGTCGGCCACTGCAGGATGCTGGCGACGTTCAGCTGACGGTCGGACTGCACGGTGCTGCGCAGCGTGTAGACCAGCGCGTCGGAGCGCTCGCGCTCGAGGCGCTCGTTCTCGCCCTGCAGCAGGGCGCTGAGCACGGCCGCGCCGGCCGCGAGGACGCCCAGGTTGATCGTGACGAGCAGCAGCAGGACCCGCAGCGGGAGGGTCAGCTTCATGCGACGGCCTCCGGCGACCTCGGCGCGCTGCCGGCGGATCTGGCGGGTGGTTCTCCGGGGGTCATCGCGGGGCGTGCGTCACTGCGAACCGAGCTGGCCCATGATCTGCAGGAGCGGGAGGAACAGCGCCACGACGATGAAGCCCACGATTCCCGCCATCACGATCAGGAGCGCCGGCTCGAGCACCTTGAAGAGCGCGTCGATGCGCCGGTCGACCTGGACCTCGTAGGCGTCCGCGACCTTGAGCAGCATGCGCTCGAGCTCGCCGGTCTCCTCGCCCACGTCCACCATGTTCACGACGAGGTCGTCGAAGACGCCGCTCTCGCCCATCGGGCGGGCGATGCCCTCGCCCTCGCGCACGGTGCGCCGGATCTGCTCGACGCTCTCGACCAGGAGGGCGTTCGAGGTCGTGTCGCGCACGATCGACAGCGCGTCGAGGTGCGGCACCCCGGCCTCGATCAGGGTCCCGAAGGTCCGCGCGAAGCGCGCGATCAGCGACTTCGAGAGCACGGCGCCCAGGAACGGAACGCGCAGCGCCAGCGCGTGCATCGCGTGACGGTAGGAGCCCCGGCGACGCATGAACACGCCGTGCAGCACGAACAGCAGCACGGGAGCGCCGAAGACGACGTACCAGTACTCGACGGTGAAGTTGCTGAAGTCGAGCAGGATCTGCGTGACCGCCGGAAGCTCGGTGCCGAACGACTGGAAGATGTCCTCGAAGCGCGGGATGATCCAGACGATCACGACGGACACGACGATGACCGCCACGGCCAGCACCACCGCGGGGTAGATCATCGCGCCGCGGGTCTTGGCCCGGATCTCCGCGGCCTTCTCGCGGAACTGCGCGAGGCGGTCGAGGATGCCGTCGAGCACGCCGCCGGCCTCGCCGGCGCGCACCATGGAGGAGTACAGCGAGTCGAAGACGCGCTCGTGCTTGCCCATGGCCTCGGAGAGCGAGGTGCCGCCGGAGACGTCCTCGACGAGGTCCTGGAGCACGTCCTTGAACGGCCCCGGTCGCGTCTGACCCTCGAGGATCGTCAGCGCCTTCACGATCGGGATGCCGGCGCCCGAGAGCGTCGAGAGCTGGGTCGTGAACTCCGTCACGATCTGCTCGGAGACCCGCCCGCCGCGCCGGCGACGGGTGCGCCCCGCGCCGGACTCGCCGGTCGACTCCGCCGGTCGTGCGACCGGCGCCGTGCGTTGGATGCGCTTCGCCATTCGTGCCGCAGGCTAGCCGAAAGGGGCCGCGCCTACACCTCCTGCCCCATCGTCTCGCGCAGGACTTCCTCGATGGTCGTGCGCCCCTCGGTGACGGCCCGCAGACCGCTCTCGCGCAGCGTGATCATGCCGCCGGTCAGCGCGCACTGGCGCAGCTCCAGGGTCGAGGCACCCGCCAGGACCGCCCGCCGCGTGGCCTCGTCCATCAGCATCACCTCGAACAGCGCCGTGCGGCCGCGGTAGCCCGTGTGGTGGCACTCCTCGCAGCCCTTGCCGTAGTAGAAGGTGCTGCCGCGCACCTTCTCGCCGTCGGGGCCGAGCTCGCGCAGGAGCTCCTCGTCGGGCTCGTACGACTCCCGGCAGGAGGCGCACACGGTGCGCACGAGGCGCTGGCCGACGACGGCTTCCAGCGTGGCCGTGATCAGGAACGGCTCGATCCCGATGTCGATCAGGCGCGTCACGGCGCTGGGCGCATCGTTGGTGTGCAGCGTCGAGAACACGGTGTGGCCGGTCAGCGAGGCCTCGACGGCCACCGCGGCCGTGTCCGCGTCCCGAATCTCGCCGATCAGGATCTTGTCGGGGTCCTGGCGCAGGACGGTGCGCAGGATGCTCGAGTACGTGACGCCGATGTCCTCGCTGACGGAGACCTGCACGATGCCGTCGATGTCGTACTCGACCGGGTCCTC
>CAYGPA010000338.1:0-263 GCA_964351535.1 uncultured Planctomycetaceae bacterium | reverse complement strand
GGGATCGTTGGCCTCGGTCAGCATCGCGTAGAGCGTCGTGGTCTTGCCCGAACCCGTCGGTCCGGTCACGAGCACGATGCCGTGCGGGAGCTGGGTCAGCGCGTTCATCTGCGCCTCCTCGTCGGCGGAGGAGCCGAGGGCGTGCAGGTCGAGGCTGACCGAGCTCCTGTCGAGCACGCGCAGCACGCAGCCCTCGCCCGCGATGCCGGGGATCGTGGCCACGCGCAGGTCGACCGGGCGCCCCTCGATCGAGAGCTCGATGC
>CAYGPA010000337.1:0-6392 GCA_964351535.1 uncultured Planctomycetaceae bacterium | reverse complement strand
GCGCCGTGCTCGACGAGCTGCGCCGCCAGGACTTCCTGCCGCGCTCGCGCCGCGAGAAGGTGCGCGAGCTGGACCGCGTCGTGGCCCAGGTCGAGCAGGAGACGGGCCTGCCGCCGAGCATCGAGCAGCTCGCCGAGCGCCTGGGCGTCGAGATCGAGGACGTCGACCGCCTGCTGTCCTCCGCGCGCACCGCGCACCTCGCGTCGCTGGACGTCAGCGACGGCTGCGAGCTGGGCGACCTGCTGTCCGATCCCGCGAGCCTCGACCCCGTCGGCAGCGCCGAGTGGCACGAGACGCGCGCGCTGCTCGCGAGCGCCATCCGCGAGCTGGACGAGAACGAACAGACCGTCGTGAACCTCTACTACGCCGAGGACCTGCTCCTGCGCGAGATCAGCGAGCTCCTCGGGCTCTCCGAGTCGCGCATCAGCCAGATCCACGCGCGCGCCCTCTACCGCCTCAACCACAGCCTCACCGCGGCCCTGGGGAACCAGGCCGCGTAAGCCCCTGTCATGGACCGGCCGATCGATCGCATCGAACCCGAGCGCGTCTTGCCGACCGGTCGTCCCCAGAACAACAAGCCGCACGACGGCGACGCCAAGTTCTCCCTCTCGAAGGAAGAGGAATCGAAGGACGAGGCGCCCGAAGAACGCCCGCATCAGGACCGCACCGTCGGCCCGCGCGACGAGGACGAAGCAGGCGGCCAGCTCGATCTGACCGCCTGAACGGAGCCCGCCTTGCAATCCATCATCAAGAAGACCGCGGTTCACTTCAGCGCGACGCCCGCACGCCTGCCCCGGGCCGCGGCGGCGCCGCAAGACCCGGAACGGCCGGCCGTCGAGCTGGTGCAGCGCGACGGCGTCGTGCACGGCCTGCAGGTGCGCTGCGCGTGCGGCGAGGTCACGACCGTCGAGTTCGAGTATCCCGGCGAGCCGAGCGCGGAAGCCGCGCAACCGGCCGTGCCCCAGGAGAGTCCCAACCCCGCCCAGGAGGCCCCGTGATGAACCCGAAGCTGCCGCTCCTCGCCGCCCTCGCCCTGCTGCCGGCGTGCAGCCTGATCCCGGTCTCGCCGCCGGAGCCTCCGAGCAACATCGAAGGCGACCTCGCGCGTCCGGGCGTGACGTTCGGCGACATGTGGGGCAACGCGACGGGTTCGCGCGAGGAGGCGCCGCCGCCCGACCTCGGCGTCGTGCGCGCGCCGAGCCCCGGCGTGGTCGCGCCCGCCTCCGCCGTCCAGCGCGGCGTGCAGTCCGGGGAGTCCGGCCGCACGACGATCCTGGAGCTCTACCAGAAGGTGCTGGAGGAGCGCGACGGCCTGGTGCAGCGCGTCTCCGCGCTCGAAGCCGACCGCGCGAAGCTGCAGCAGCACCTGCGCGACGCCGACGGCGAGATCGCGGTGCTCGCGCAGCGCGTCAGCGAGCTCGAGGCCGCGCGCGACGAGCTGCAGGTGCAGAACGAGGACATCGCCGGCCGCCTGCTGACGGCCCAGATTCGCCGGCTGGAGGCGGAGAAGGTGCTGTTCGAGACCAAGCTCGACGTCCTTCGCGCTCAGCAGGCCGAAGCCGAAGCAGCGGCCGAGGAGACGCCTTGAGGACGCGCGCCCTCTTCGTCGCGCTGGCGGCGCTCCTCGCGAGCTGCGCCTCGGGCCCGACGATCCCCGAGACGCTCGCGACCGCGCGCGTGTCGCCCGACTTCAAGTCGTACGAGCTGCGCCGCATCGGCCTGGTCCCGTTCAACGGCACGGAGTCCGCCGACCCCGACGGCGCGGCCCTGCTCGCGCAGGCCTTCTACCTCGAGCTCTCCCAGTCGACGCCGTACGAGGTCGTGATGCTCGAGAGCACCGACCTGGCCGAGACGACCGAGAGCGAGCCCCACCGCCGCGGCTGGTACGACCCGCGCACGATCATCGAGCTCTCCCGCCGCTACCAGCTCGACGGCCTGTTCGTCGGCACCGTCACGCAGCACAAGAGCTACCCCCCGCAGCAGCTCAGCGTCGGCATGGAGCTCGTCTCCGCCGAGACCGGCTCGATCCTGTGGACCTCCCAGGTCCACCTCGACGCGGCCGACCGCCGCGTGCGCGAGAGCCTCGAGGCCTACGTCCAGTCCGAACGCGGCCAGGGCAGCTCGCAGCTCAGCTTCCTGTCGCCGTCGAGCTTTGCGCGCTTCGCGGCGTGGCAGATGGCGCGGCTGCTCTGACGCGACCGTTCCTCGTCCACGGAGCGGGACTGAGCGGCCACGCGGTGGTCGGCGTCGTCGCCGGGCCTCGGGCCGATCGATAGAGTCTCGTCCTCGCCCCCCCGCCCGGCAGCGCGCGCCGCATGCGCCCGACGCCTCGCGGACCCCCGGCCCGAGGACGGACTCGGGCGTCCCCCCCGGACTCCGCACCATGACGCTCTCCCTCGCCGCCCTGGCGGCGCTCGCCCCCGTCGTCCTCTCCGGCTCTCCCGACGACTCCGGCCCCCAGCCGCCGAACATCGTCCTGATCCTGGCCGACGACCTCGGCGTCGACCTGTCCGCGCCCTACGGCGCAGCGCCGAACCCGCCGTGCACGCCGCACCTCGACCAGCTCGCGGCGGAGGGGATGCTGTTCCGCAACGCGTGGGTCAACCCGATCTGCGCGCCGACGCGAGCCGTGATCCAGACGGGCCGCCACGCGTTCCGCACGGGTGTCGGGAGTCCGACGATGGCGCCGACGCTCGCGCTGGCGGAGACGACGCTGCCCGAGATGCTGGTCGGCTACTCGAGCGCGTACGTCGGCAAGTGGCACCTGGCCGGCACGCTGGGCGACCTGCACCCGAACGGCAGCGGCTACGACCGGTTCGCCGGCCTGGTCGGCGGCGCGGTGCAGGACTACTTCCACTGGTCGAAGGTCGTGGACGGCGTGTCGACGCTCTCGACCACGTACGCGACGACCGACATCGCCGACGAGGCCGTGGCGGCCCTCGCGAGCCTGCCCGAGCCCTTCTTCCTGTACGTCGCCTTCAACGCGCCCCACACGCCGTTCCACCAGCCGCCGGCCGATCTCTGCCCGGGTTCCTCGTGCGCGACGCCCGCCTGCGCCGGCCTGCCGCCCGACGCGGGCGCACCGCAGCTTGCGAAGGCCGCGGCCGAGGCCATGGACTCGGAGATCGGGCGCATCCTCGCCGCGCTCGAAGCGGTCGACCCGAACGCCTACGTCGTCTTCCTCGCCGACAACGGCACCGAGAAGGCCGCCACCGAACCCCCGTTCATGCCGAACCGCGCCAAGGGCTCGCTGTACGAGGGCGGCGTCCGCGTCCCGCTGTTCGTGCGCGGTCCGGGCGTCGCGGCCACCGAGTGCGACGCCCTGGTCTCCGCCGCCGACCTCTTCGCGACCTTCGCCGACCTCGCCGGCGTCCCCGCAACGACGGGCGTCGACTCGGTCTCGATGGTCCCGTACTTCACCGACCCCAGCCTCTCGATCCGCCGCTGGATGTACACCGAACGCTTCACGCCCAACGGCGCCACGCCCCCGTTCCAGAACCACGGACGCGCGATCCGCTCCCCGCGCTTCAAGCTGATCCGCCGCACGAACCGCCCGGACGAGCTGTACGACCTGCTCGCGGACCCGACGGAGTCGGTGGACCTCCTGAACGGCCCGTTGACCCCCGTCCAGCAGCTCGCGTACGACGCTCTGCTCGCGGAGCTGTTGGCGTTGGGCGTGCACTGATCCGCGGTGTGCATGCGAAACCCAGCTGCTCGCGATCAACACGCAGGATGCCGGGATTCACTTGCTTGCCGAACGGATTCTTCCCTGTCGACGCTTGCCATGGCGTCGAACCGCTTCCCCCAGCAGGCTTCCCCAGGAACGGTCTGCCGGAGTTCCGGCGTCAGGCGAGCGGGGGCTCTTCGGATATCGCCAGGAGGCTCTCCCGCACGTTTCCGAGGAGTATCGAATCCGATCGGGGCCATCTCGGAATCGACCACGAATTCGGTTTCGGACTCCATCCGAACGGTAGAAGTCCGTGGTCGAGCGAGGCGCGCTCGCGAAGCGCGGGCGAGCGGTTCGAGACGCGATGTCCTCGTTGCGAAAGCGCACACAGGTGCGCTCGACCTGACTCTGTCCCACGGTTTCCTGGAGGTCCCATGAACCTGCTTGTCTCAACGGCCCTCGCCGCCGTTCTCTCGGTCTGTGCTTCGTCCGGAACGCCGAACGGCCCGGACTTTGCCACGAGGCATCACGCCGCCCCGGCGGTTCGGGACGTCGACTCGAACTGGGGTGACGGCGCCCTCGTCCACGTCGCGCGGTTCGTCCAGGAGGAGGGCGTCGGCGGTGACGAGTTCGATTGGCGCGTTCCGCCGGGCATCTTCTACCTGCAGACCACGCAGACCACGATCTTCGGCGGCCCCGGGTTCGACCCCGTCGAGGCGCGCGTCGTGGAGAACGGCGTGATCCGCGTGCGCAACCTCGAGGTCCCGGTGGGCTCGACGCTGCGCTGTCTCGGTCCCAACCCCGTCACGATCCTCGCGTCTGGTCGCGTCGACGTGGAGGGCACCATCGACGTCAGCGGCCTGAGCCACCTCGGGATCAACGACTCCCTCCCGGCCGACGTGCCCCGGCGCGGCGCCGAAGGTGCGTGTGGGGGAGGGCGCGGCGGCGCGAGCAGTCCGCACTCCGAGGAGGCCAGCGCAATCGGCGCGCGCGGCCGCGGGGCCTTCGGCCTTCCGCAGGCGGGAGGCAGCGGCGGTGAGTCCGGTTTCCGCACGAACATCGGCGCCGGCGCGATCGGGGCCGGGGGCGGGGGCGGCGTGTTCGCGCGCCCGCAGATCGACCCCTGCGACCCGGCGTTCTTCGACCAGAACGCGATCGGGCTCGACGCCGAGTTCGGCTTCGACGGTCCCGTGCAGAACGGTGCCTTCGGCGCGCTCGACGGAACGGGCCGCGGGAACTACGACGCCACCGGATCGCAGGGTGGCGCTCCCGGCAGGGGCCCGTTCGTCGACGGGGATCCCGACAACGACTTCTGGGGGACGCTCTTCGACCCCGCGAGCGGCGCGCGCATCCAGGGCGAGCTGCGCACGCCGTGGGCCGGCGCCGGAGGCGGCGGCGGCGGGGACCGCGTCGTGTGCGCGACGCTCCCGTGCTCCTTCCCGCCGACGCCCTGGAATCCGTTCATCGACTCCGAGGGCGGCCCCGGAGGAGGCGGCGGCGGCGCGCTGCTCGTCTTCGCGCGCGGCGACGTCCGCATCGCCGGCGACGGTCAGATGCTCGCGCGCGGCGGGCACGGCGGGCACGGCGAGACGATCGGCAACTTCGCGTGGCGCGGCGGCGGGGGCGGCGGAGGCTCGGGCGGACACGTCGTCGTCCAGTCCCTCGGCGTGCTCGACCTGTCGCAGCTCGGCGCGGGCTCGGCCGCCGTCGTGGCGACCGGCGGCCAGGGGGGCGCCGGGCGCGACAACATCGGCGGCGCGAATCAGTTCGGCGAGCGTCCGTTCAGCGAGGCGTGCCCAGGCTCGGCCCCGTGCGGCAGCACGGACTGTCTCGGACGCTCCTGCCCGCTGCCGTGCATCGTCGCGCCTGGCGCCGGAGGAGACGGCGGCCCGGGCGTGATCCAGTTCCACGTCGAGTCGCCGGGAGACCTTCTCCTGCCCGCGTGGGCCGGCAACGGTCTGTACGACGTCACGCGACCCACGGCGGTCTCGCCGCTACTTCCGCTGTTCTAGCGACCGACCGGTACGGGATCGGGCGCTCCGCGGTCGTGCCGCGGAGCGTCAATCCCCGGCGAGGCCCTCGCGCCTCGCGCGCGAGCGCTCCATGCGCGCCTTCAGCTCGGCGTTGATCGCGAGGGCGCGCGGGTCGTTCGCGGCCCACGGTGGGGGTTCGTCGTACAGCGGGATGCCGTCGTCGATGCCGTAGCGGGCGTTCGGGTCCTTGGGGTAGCCGCCGGGCACGGCGCCGGCGCACAGGGCGAGCAGGGGCTCGTCGTCGTTCGCGCGCAGGGCGCGTTTCGCGGCGGGCGCGACGCGCACGACGTCGCCGCGCTCGAGCGGGACGTCTTCGCCGTCGACGTGTAGCAGGCCGTGGCCCTCGAGCACGACGTAGACCTCCTCCTGCTCGGCGTGCCGGTGCAGGAACACGTAGCCCTCGCCTGCGGGGATGCGGATCAGTCCCAGCGCGACGGCGCGCGTGCCGAGCTGCTTCCAGGGCGTCGTGAGCATCGGCAGCTCGTCGAAAGCGAAATGGAGCTTCGTGTAGTCGGCCATGGCGTAGGTGTCTCCGCGGATCGAGGCGGCGGGTCCGGAACCCGGCGGCCCGGCCAGGGTACCGCGCGGCGGGCTCGTGCCGCTCGGGCGCGGCGGCCCGCCCCTAACAGGATCGTGCGGGTACCTGAGACGCTGCCACTCTTAGACTCGGACGACCGTCCGATGAGCCGCCC
>CAYGPA010000336.1:6137-6415 GCA_964351535.1 uncultured Planctomycetaceae bacterium | reverse complement strand
TTCCGGTGAACAGCCTGGCTCGCTGGAACGGGATCTCGTGGTCCGCGCTGGGCTCCGGATTCGACACCCAGGTCTTCGCGCTCACGTCCTTCGACGACGGCAGCGGCTCGGGCGAGCAGCTCTACGCGGGCGGCAACTTCTCGACGGCGGACGGCGTCGCGGCGAACGCCCTGGCGCGCTGGGACGGTGCGGCCTGGACGTCCGTCGGCGGCGGCGTCAGCGGCGGCAGCCCCACGGGCGTCAACGCGCTGGCCGTGTACGACGACGGCAGCGGACCC
>CAYGPA010000336.1:0-6127 GCA_964351535.1 uncultured Planctomycetaceae bacterium | reverse complement strand
GTGGCCGCGGCCAACGTCGCGCGCTGGGACGGTGCCGCGTGGTCCGCCGTCAGCGGGGGAGCCGACGCGCGCGTGCGCGCGCTCCGCGTGCACGACGACGGCAGCGGCCCGGCGCTCTACGCCGGCGGGGACTTCACGACGATCGGCGGAGTCGCCGCCGGTCGCAGCGCGCGCTTCGACGGTGCCGGCTGGACTCCGCTGAGCCTCGGGATGAACGACAGTGTGCACGTGTTCGGGGCCTACGACTCCGGCGCGGGCACGCAGCTCTGGGCGGGTGGCGAGCTCACGACCGCCGACGGTCGGACCGCGTGGCGGCTGGCGCTCTGGGACGGCACGGAATGGAGCCCGCTGAGCCTCGGCGTCTCCGGCCCGGTCGCGTATCTCGCGGTCTACGACGACGGGCAGGGTCCGGCGCTCTACGCGGGAGGCTTTCTGAGCACCGGGGGCGGCGTCAGCTGGAACGGTGTCGCGAAGTGGGACGGGACGAGCTGGTCCAGCCTCGGAGGCGGCTTCGGCTTCGGCGTCGACGCCCTGGGGGTCTACGACGACGGCAGCGGGCCCGGGCTCTACGTCGGCGGGCAGTTCCACTCCGCCGGCGGCGTGCCGGCGAGCAACGTCGCGCGCTGGGACGGCAGCACGTGGTCGGCGCTCGGCGCCGGGATCGACGGGGGGTCCGTGCTGTCGTTCGCGGTCTACGACGACGGCCTCGGGGGAGGTCCGGCGCTGATCGCCGGCGGGTGGTTCACGACCGCCGGCGGCCTGCCCGCCAACGGCATCGCCCGCTGGGACGGCAGCACGTGGTCGGCGCTCGGCTCGGGCGTCACGGGCTCCCTCGGGAGCTTTGCACACGTCGCGGCCCTCGAGGTCTACGGCTCGAAGCTGTACGCGGGTGGTCGGTTCGACTCGATCGGCGGAGTGGCGAACACCTGCAACATCGGGAGCTGGGACGGCACCGCGTGGTCCTCGGTGAACGGCGGCGCGACGGGCTCTTTCTCGCGCGTCCAGTCCCTCGCCGTGTACGACGGCGGGAGCGGGCCGGAGCTCGTCGTCGGGGGCTCGTTCTGGATGCTCGGCGCGGTTCCCGTCTCGAACGTCGGCAAGTGGAACGGCTCGAACTGGTCGCCCCTCGGGAGCGGCGTGAACGCCAACGTCTACGCGTTCGAGGTGTACGACGACGGCAGCGGACCCGCGCTCTTCGCGGCGGGGCAGTTCACCGTCGCGGGCGGGGTCGCCGCGGCGCGCGTCGCGCGCTGGGACGGCACGGCGTGGACGCCTCTCGGCGGAGGCATGGCGACGCTCGGCACGGTACTCCAGGTCTTCGACGAGGGCACGGGCCTCGGTCCGGTGCTGTTCACGGGAACCTACGGCGAGATCTTCGACACCGGGGACTTCCACCTCGGGCGCTGGGGCGGCTGCGCGGGTCCTCGGCCCGGCATCTATTGCACGGGGAAGACCAGCTCCGCGGGCTGCGTTCCGTTCCTGACGTTCCAGGGCACGCCGAGCGCGACCTCGACCGGGACGTTTCGCGTCACGGCGAACGACGTCGTGCCGGCGGAGGCGGGCTTCCTGCTCTACGCCTCGAAGAAGGGCAACCTGAACTTCCACGGAGGCAAGCTCTGCGTGAAGGCGCCGATCGTGCGCACGCCCGCGAAGGGCGCGATCTCGGCGGGCGCAGGCTGCTCGGGCTGGGTCTTGCGCCGGGACTTCAACGCGACGATCCAGAGCGGCAACGACCCCGCGCTGTCCGTCGGCGCCACCGTCTTCGCCCAGTGGCGACAGCGCGACCCGCTGGACCCCGCGGGGTTCGGGGACGGGCTGTCGGACGGCCTGCGGTTCGCAATTGCGCCCTGACGCCCCGCGGGCGGGGTCCGGCGAGGCGATCGAGCGGTTCTCCTCGGTCGTCTCGCCCTGCCTTTTTCCGGATTCGAGTCAGGCGTTTCGCCGCCCCGCGGGACGAAGCCGGCGACGCCCCGAAGGCCGAGCCTGAGCTCTCCAGGCCGCCTCGAAGGCGCGAACCCCAAACCAGGAGTCCACGAATGAACCCGCTTTCCACCGCGCTGCGCGGAGCCGCCTGCCTGCTGCTCGCCGCCACGCCGTCGCTCGCCGACGACTTCTACGTCTCGTCGAGCACCGGAAACAACGCCAACGACGGTCTCACGCCCGGCACGGCGTGGTCCAGCATCACCTTCGCGCTCGCCAGCATGCCGCTGCTGTCGACCACCGGGTCGCACACGATCCACGTTGCCGCGGGGACCTACTCGGTGGGTACGGGAGAGACGTTCCCGCTGCAGCTCGAGGGCATCCTGGGTTCGGGGGCCGTCGACGTGGAGATCGTGTCCGACGCCGGGTCCGCGGCCACGACCATCGTCGGGACCGGAAACTCGGTGTTCTTCATCCGCTCGTGGCGCGAGTTCGGGAACGGGAACTTCTTCCGCTCGCGGATCGCGCGCATCGAGGGCTTTCGCATCCAGGCGCTTCAGAACGGGATCGTCGTCTCGGCCAGCGGGGGGAACCTCTCGACACTCATGAAGGACCTGATCCTCGAGGGCGGCTCGGGGACCGGGATCTCGATGGGGTCGATCGGCGACTCCTTCGTCGGGACCTCGGGGGACATCGACGACCTGCCCGTCGTGGACTGCGAGATCTCGGGCTTCGGCGTGGGCGGCATCGCGATGAGCTCCTTCGGCGACCTGCTGATCTTCACGTCGTGCACGGCGACGCTGACGAACACGTACGTGCACGACAACGCCGGGTGGGGCCTGTACGTCGAGGGGTTCGACAGCTCGACGACGGCGGACCTCGTCGGGTGCCGCATCGAGGACAACGGGGCCTGGGGGGTCGAGCTCCTGCAGGATGGATCCGAGGGCCTCGGCTTCGCCACGCTGAACGGCGTCTCCACGCTGGTCGCGGGAAACACGAGCGGCGGACTCCGGATGCGCAGCCTCGACTTCTTCTCCTTCTCCGGACCGAACCTGAACCTCGAGCGCTGCACGGTCGCCGACAACTCGGGAGCCGGGATCACGAGCAGTACGGACGAGGCGTTCCTCGACGCCGAGACCTGCATCCTGTTTGGGAACACCACCGACGTGGCCGGGCAGTACCAGAACCGGACGATCGAGTTCTCCGACGTCGGCAGCGGCAACACCGGCGGGTCGGCGACGAACATCAGCGCGATCCCGCTCTTCGTGAACTCGGCCGCCGGCGACTATCGCCTGCAGGACGTCTCGCCGTGCATCGACGGCGGCAACCCGGCGCTGTCGCCCGACCCCGACGGGACCGTGGCGGACATGGGCGCGTTTCCGTTCGACCAGGACGCGACGCAGGCCTACTGCGTGGGCAAGACGAACTCGCTGGGCTGCGTCCCGTTCGTGACGTGGACCGGCTTCGCGAGCACCTCCGCCCCCCAGGCCTTCGCGCTGACGGCGAACGACGTGCTGCCGAACGAGGCGGGCATCCTCGTGTACGGCTTCCAGGCCGGCAACCTGAACTTCCACGGCGGCAAGCTGTGCGTGAAGGCCCCGCTGCAGCGCTACCTGCCCGTGAAGACCGCGAAGAGCAACGGACCGCCGCCGTGCTCGGGCACGCTGACGCGCAACTTCAACTCGCGCATCCAGAGCGGCGTCGACGCCATGCTGACAGCCGGCCAGACGACCTACGTCCAGTGGCGCCTGCGCGACGCCGCCGACCCGGCGGGCTTCGGGGACAGCCTGAGCAACGGCGCGAGCTTCCTGATCGCTCCGTGACGCGAACGATCGGGGTCGCCGCCCCGCGGCGGCCCCGGGTCGGCTAGGGTGGGGGCGGTCTTCGATTCGGAGCCCTCGTGCGCAGCCCAACCCTCTCGATCGCCCTCGTTCTCGCCTTGACGCCAGCCGGTGCGTCCGCGTGGCAGTCACCGTTCACGACCTGCGCGACCGAGACGCAGGTCATCGCTGCCCCGGGACCGCCGCCCATGCAGCCGACCGTGTCGTTGCAGGGGCAGCTGTTGGCGATCGGCACCTGGTGGAACTTCGGAGCTGCCGTGGAGGAGGTCGTCCTCTACGAGCCGGGGACAGGCGGCTGGATCGAGAGGGCGCGCCTCGCACCGACGCCCCTGGTTCCGGCCATCGGCTTCGGTCGCAAGGTCCAGGTCTTCGACGACACGGTCCTCGTCGCCGCGCTCTACGATCCACACCCGAACACGCCCCGCGGCGCGGTGTACGTGTTCCGACGCAGCCTGAACAGCTGGTTCCTGGAGAGCAAGATCGCGGGACCGTCGGCGTACGAGTGGTTCGCCGACGACTTCGACTACGATGGCGAGCACCTGGTCGTCGGCGCACCCCACAGAGGATCGAACGGCGCGGCATTCGTCTACCAGCGACAAGGCACGGGTTGGGGCCCCGCGGCCTTGCTCCAGGAAACGAGCCTGCCCTATGCGTCCGGGCAGGGCCGGGCCGTCGCCATCGATGGAAACTGGTTGGCCGTGGGGGCTCCCGCCAACGGAAGCCAGTCGATCCCGAGCCGCGTCCTCGTCTACCGCCGCGCCCCGTCGGGAGCCTGGAGCCTCCACTCCGACCTGCTCTCTCCGGAGGGTGGCGATCGCTTCGGGTCCCAGGTCGAGCTGGACGGCAAACAGCTCGTGGTCGGCGCATACTCGGGCCGGCAGTACCGAGGGCGTGTTTACGTCTACGAGCGCCCTTCGGCTTCCGGGCCCTGGAGTCTCGTGCAGGAGCTCGACCCGACGTTCGCCCCTCAGAACAGTTCGTTCGGCTACTCGCTCTCGCTCGATCGAAATCGCCTCGCGGTCGGTGCGCCGGAGGGATACGGGCATCGCGGATCGACGTACTTCTTCGTACGAGAGGAGGAGTGGACGCCGATCGCTCGCCTGCGCTCGGCAAGCCCCGGTGGAGCGTGGCAGCAGTTCGGCTCCAGCTTGTCCCTGGATGGTCGTAATCTCGTCGTGGGGGCGATCGAGGATCAGCTGTCTTTCGTGTTCGAGCTCGGCCCGCAGTGCCCGGAGGTCTTCTGCCAGGCCAAGATCAACTCGCTGTTCTGCTACCCGACCATCGACTCCGCCGGCCTCGCCAGCATCTCCACGTCCCAGCGCTTCGAGATCGTGGGTCGAGACATCGTTCCCGACGAGGCTGGCGTGCTGCTCTACGGCACGAGCGGGCGGGGCAGCGTCCCGTTCCACGGCGGCAAGCTCTGCGTGAAGCTGCCCTTCGTGCGCCTCTCGCCGACGAAGAACTCCGGCCACTCCGGGCCGGGCCTGTGCTCCGGCGTCCTGAGCACCGACTTCAACGCCCGCATCCAGGGCGGCGCGGACCCGGCCCTGGAGCCCGGCACGCGCGTCGTGGCCCAGTGGCTCTACCGCGACCCGCCCGTCGACGCGTTCGGCGACGGGCTGACCGAGGCGCTCGAGTTCGTCGTGGCGCCCTGAGCGCCCGGCGTTTGCGTCGGCCTTCCGGCTGTCGCACGATGCGGGGGTGAGTGAGGCCTTCGTCGCACCCGAGGTCGTCCTGGCGCCCGACCGCGGGCGGGTCGTGATCCTCGCGCCGCACGCCGACGACGACGTGATCGGCTGCGGAGGCACCGCGGCGCTGCACGCGGCGCAGGGGGACTTCGTGGCGGTCGTCGTGGCCTTCGACGGCGTGCTCGGCGTGTCGGTGCCCGGGCTGGACGCCGCGGGGAAGGTCGAGCTGCGCCGCGGGGAGGCGCGCGCGGCCGGCGTGGAGCTCGACGTGCGCCACTACGAGTTCCTCGACCACCCCGAGGGGCACGAGCCCGGCCCCGCGGAGTTCACGGCCGCCGTCGCCGGCCTCGCCGAGCGCCTCACGACGCTCGCGCCCGACATCGTGTACGCGCCGTGGCCCGGCGAGCAGCACGTCGACCACCGCACGCTCTCGCGCGCGGCCTCGCAGGCCCTCGGGGCCATCGACTTCACGGGACGCGCCTGGGGCTACGAGGTCTGGACGCCGCTCGTGCCGACGCGCGTCGTCGACGTGACGCGCGTGTACGAGCGCAAGGTCGCGGCCCTGCGCGCGCACGCGTCGCAGCTCGCGCACACCGACCTCCTGCACCTGTCGCTGGGCCTCGCGGCGCACCGCAGCCTGTTCCTGGGCGGCCCGGGTCGCTACGGCGAGGCGTTCGC
>CAYGPA010000335.1:0-6423 GCA_964351535.1 uncultured Planctomycetaceae bacterium | reverse complement strand
GCCGAGCGTATCGCGGTCGGGGGCCGCGCGGCGTGCGAGGCGCTGCGCGTCGCCGCGCTCCCCGTCGGGTATCCGCCGAGCTACGCGACGAGCCCGCGGCTGCTCGACGCCGACGCCGCGGGGGCGCAGACCCGCGCGCTGCTCGGCTGGCTCTGGGTGCTGGGGCTCGCGGCCCTCGGCGCCGGCTTCGCGCTGCGCCGGGCGGCCCGCGCGTCCCCCGCCGTTCCGCTGGCGGCCTGCGGCGCCCTGCTCGCCGCGCTCGCCGCGCTCCCGGTCCTGCAGCTCGTGCCGGCGGGCGAGCTGCTCGCGCCGCGCTTCCTCTACCTGCCGCTGCTCTTCGCCGCGCCGCTCGCCGGGCGCGCGCTCCTCGTCGTCGCTCGCGCCTGCGGAGTTCCGCGCGCGGCTCCCGCGGTGCTGGTCGTCGCGCTCGCCGCTCCGTGCTGGCAGCGCGCCGGCGTGTACGCGGACCGCGGCTCCTACCGGCTCGAGATGCTGCGGCACGTTCCCGACGACGTCGGCTCCTGGAACGACCTCGGGCTCTGGAAGGAGGAGCGCGGAGATCTCCGCGGCGCCCGGGAGGCCTGGGTGCGCGCCACCGAGCTCGCGCCGGACTACAGCCGCGCCTGGTCGAACCTGGGTCGGCTCGCCCTCGAGGCCGGCGAGCTCGACCAGGCGGAGCGGCTGTGGCGCCGCGCGGTCGCCGCCGGTCCGCGCAACCCCGTCGCCCACTGCAACCTCGGCAACCTCCTGCTGCGGCTGGGGCGTCCCGACGAGGCGGCGGAACTCTACCGCGAAGCCGCGCGGCTCGCGCCCGGTCTGAGCGCCGCGTGGCGCGGGCTCGGGCGCTCGCTCGCCGATGCAGGGCAGGCATCGTCGGCCCGCGCCGCGCTGCTGCGGGCGCTCGCGCTCGACCCCGGGGACCGCCTCGCGCGCACGCTGCTCGACGCCCTCGAATCCCAGCAGCCCTGAGGGCCTCCCGACCCGGCCGCTGCTCGAGCGACGCGCGGCGGTCGTCCTCGTGCTCCCCCGCCGAACCTCGACACGAAACTGCTCGACGACTCCCCGCGACGGCCGGCAGCGAGGTTCTGCCGGAGCCGGGCTTCCCGCACGCGCCCCGGGTTTGGTAGTCCACGCACATGAAGCGCGCCCCCCTCCTGCTCCTCTCCATGGCCACGATCCTCTTCAGCGCGTGCGGCGGCGGCTCGGACGCCGGCGAGAGCAGCCCGGGGGCCGACGGCGCGCGCCTCTACGAGGTGAACGCCTGCTACACGTGCCACGGTCGCGCCGGCGAGGGCACGCCGATGGGCCCCGCGATCCAGGGCGCGTCGCAGCACTGGACGCGCGAGCAGCTGACCGAGTACCTGCTCGACCCGCAGTCCTTCGTCGAGCGCGATGAGCGCCTGCGCCAGCAGATGAGCCGCTATCCCGCGCGCATGGCGTCCTTCAAGCACCTCGACGAGGAAGAGCGCGGGCGGGTCGCCGAGTTCGTGCTCGGGCTCTAGCGCCGATCTGCGGGTCCGCGGGCCCCGCGGGAGCCTCAGGTGCGCACGCCGACCCAGAGGCCGTCGCCCAGCGGGACGATGACGCTCTGCAGGCCGTCGACCCGCGCCATGAACTCGTTGAAGTCGCGCACCGCCTGGGCCTCGCCGTCGGTGGGGTGCTCGTCGAAGAGCTGTCCGAAGGCGAAGGCGTTGTCCACGAGGATCAGGCCGCCCGGCCGCACGATGCGCAGGCACTCGCGCACGTAGTCGGCGTAGCTCTTCTTGTCGGCGTCGAGGAACGCGACGTCCGCCGACCCGTCCGCGAAACCCGGCAGCACGTCCATGCCCGCTCCGCGGTGCACCTCGATGCGCTCGGCGACGTCGGAGTCGGCGATCCAGCGCTCCGCGAAGTCGGCGTGGCGCGGCTCGAACTCGATCGTGCGCACGCGGCCGCCCGCCGGCAGCGCGCGCGCCATCCAGATCGCCGAGTAGCCCGCCAGCGTCCCCACCTCGACCACGTCGCGCGCCTTGGCGGCCCGCAGCAGGATCTGCAGGAAGCTGCCCTGCTCCGGCGCGATGGCGATGCGCGGGATGCCCTCCTCCGCGGCGGCGGCTTTCAGGCGGACCAGGAAATCGTCTTCGCCGACGGTGCGGGCGGCGACGTATTCGAAGTGGCGTTCGGTGACCAGGGTCGAGCTGTGCGACATGCGATTCCTTCGCGGTGCATGGTAGTTTGACCGCAGCATGCTACGTCCCCCCCGCCGCGGGCACAGCGCCCGCCTCCGAGATCTGGTCCTGGCGCTGCTTCCGGCCGTGGCCGGCTGCGGCGCGGACTCCTCGCCGGCCGACTCTTCCGCTCCCGACCGCCCGCCGGTCGTGTTGATCGTGATCGACACGCTGCGGGCCGACCACCTGTCCTGCTACGGGTACGAGTTGCCGACCTCGCCCGTGCTCGACGCGCTCGCGGCCGAGTCGACGCTGTTCCGCGCCAACAGCACGCAGTGCAACTCGACCTTCCCGTCGATCACGTCGATCCTCACCGGCCTGTACCCGCGCACGCACCGCAACTACCTGCCCGTCCCGCTCCCGGGGACGACGGTCGCGAATCCCCATTACGCCTCGATGGCCGAGCGGCTCGCGGCGGCCGACTACCACTCCATGGCCGTCGTCAGCCACCCCTCGTGGCGCGGAGGACCCGAGGACGGTGCCGTCCGGCGCGGCTGGGACGAGTACTCGGTCATTCCCGACGCGATCCCGATCGAGGAACGCCCGCTCTACGCGCACGGCGCCTTCACCAACGAGCGGGTGTTCGCGCTGCTCGACGCGTACGAGGCCCGAGACGATGACGCGCCGCCGTTCCTCTGGGCGCACTACTTCGACCCGCACACCGACCTGGACCCGCACGTCTACAACGCGCCGCCGGAGTACCGCAATCGCTTCCTGCGGCACCACCTGGAGGCCGTCGGCCACGCGGAGCTGACCGAGACGCTGGCCGCCCTCGACCCGGTCCAGCGCGCGCACTGGATCGAGGACCACACGAGCGGCGAGGTGTACCGGCAGGTGCGCCTCGCGAACGGGCGCGCGCTGTACGACGCGGAGATCGCCTCGTGCGACGCCGAGATCGGCAGGCTGTTCGAGCGCCTGCGCGCGATGGGGCTCTACGACGACGCGCTGATCGTCGTCATGGCGGACCACGGGGAGAACCTCGAGGACGAGCCCGCGGATCAGCAGCGCCTGCCGTTCACGCACCGCCGCCTCTACGAGCCCGTCGCCTACACGCCGCTGCTCGTGCGCCTGCCCGGCCAGACGGCCGGCCGGGTGGTCGAGGCCCTCTCCCAGAACATCGACGTGCTGCCCACGGTCGTCGAGCTGCTGGACCTGCCGCCCGGACCGCCGATGGAGGGTCGCAGCCTCGTTCCGCTGCTGGACGGCACGGCTTCCGAGCTGCACGAGCGCGTGTTCATCGAGTCCTCCGACCACACCGAGCGCGCCATCCGCACCGACCGCTGGAAGTACATCCTGCCCAGCGAGGAGGCCGAGCCGATGCTCTTCGAGTGGCGCGCCGATCCGGGCGAGGTGCGCGACCGGGCCGCGCAGGCGGACCCGCAGCTCCTGGCGGCCTTCGGCGAGGACCTGGCGGCCTTCCGGCCGCGCGACGCCTACCGCGTGCGCTTCGTGCCCGACGAGGAGCCGTACACGTTCGAGCTCGAGCTGGTGCTCGACTCGACCGTCATCGAGGAGGTCGAGGGCGCTCCGCCGTCCGCCGTGGACCTCGACGGGCAACGCCTGCGCCTCGCGGGCACCGTCGTGGACGCGCCGCTCGACTACGTCGTCTACCCGCGCAAGCGTCACTCCATGGCGCGCTGGAGCCTGCGCCTCGGCGGCACGGTCCCGACCTGGCGCAGGATTCGCCTCGGACAGCTCCCGCTGGATGCGACGACGGCTTACCCGCTCTTTCGCGCGGGGGCCGCGTCGCCCCCGTCGCCCGCGGCGGTGGCGTTCCGCTCGGCGCCCGACGAGCACGCCTTCGAGGTCGCCTTCGACCCCGCCGGGCTGCCGGGCGAGACGCCCCTGATCGAGATCGAGCTGCGCTACGTTCAGCACTCCTACGGCAAGGGCTTCGAGCTCGTCGGCGGGGCCGACTTCGAGCCCGTGCGCGTCGTCAAGGCCTACCACACGACGCGCGCCCGGCTCGACGGTGCCAGCGCCGTCCGCATCGCCCACGATCCGGAGGACGACGACGTGCTGATGCTGCTGCGTGCGGACGGCCGGTGGCCCGCGCTGGAGACGATGGCGTGGAACGGGAAGGCGCTGGCGCTGGAGCCCTTCGAGTTCGCGGTGCCCTTCCCCCTGGACGGCCGCCTGGTCGGCGCGCTGCTGGCCGGACCGGACGAGAGCGACCCGCCGGCGGGCTGCGTTCAGATCTGGCTGAGCGGCGGA
Source organism: uncultured Planctomycetaceae bacterium (assembly GCA_964351535.1). Taxonomy (GTDB): domain Bacteria; phylum Planctomycetota; class UBA1135; order UBA1135; genus JAUIDW01. Next base: position 2,002 of record CAYGPA010000335.1, on the reverse strand, counting down.
GGCCCGGTGGAGTTCGACGCCGGAGGCCTCGACGAGGACGTTCGCTCGCAGCTGAACGTGCTCGGCTACGTCGACGGGGACGAGGACGACGAGTAGGGCCGGTAGCCCGCGCCGCGCGCGCGGGCTCGCTCGCTCTCGCCGCGCGTCACCGCTGCTTCGAGAGCCACTCGAGGAAGGCCCACTCGAGGCTCTCCACCTCGTCGTCGGCCGCGCTGAGCGGTAGGCCGTAGACCTCTTCGACGACGGACTCGAAGTCCTTGTCCGCGGGCTTGCTGGCGAGCGCGGTCAAGAGCTCGCCCCACTTGGCGCCGGACTCCCTGCGGCCCGCGGCCTCTTCGCTGAGCCAGTGCACGAAGGCGCTCTTGTACCCGCGGAAGAACTCGAGATAGTCGGCGGTGAAGCTCTTCGGAGCCGCCTCCTGCGAGTCCCCGGGCGTGCCGAGGAACGGCGCGCGAACCACGTGCGTCCGGCTCTGGTCGTCGGAGAGCAGCTCGAAGTTCGGCAGCTTGCCCGCCTTGCGCCCGGCGCTTCTGTAGCCGTCCTTCTGCGCGGCCTTCAGAACGCTGACGAAGTAGTCCTTGCCCAGCCGGTCGCGCCAGCGGCTGTCGGCGTTCCAGGCGGGCAGCACGCCGCCCTGCGGGAGACCGCCGGGCACGAAGACCTCGCGCGCCTGCGTCTCGCTGGCGCGGCCGGAGCCGCCGGAGCGCGCGTTGTTCTCGCCGCAGACCGCGATGGCCATGTTCTGGGCCAATCCGGCCTCGAAGACCGGATCCAGGTCGCGGCCGAAGTAGAACCACGCGAGCGAGAACGTCGCACGCTGCACGACGTGCTGGACCATGCCCGTCTGCTCGCGCTGGTTCATGCCCGAGCCGGCGAACATGTCTCCGCGGGTGTCCGCGTACTCGAGCGCGAGGATCTGGACGTCCTTGGGGAACGAGATCCAGAACTCGGTCCAGGTCCGGACCTCGTCCTTCCAGATGTACTGCTTCATCTCGGGGCGGCTGGCCCCGACGATGCCGATGAACTGAAGGAACGAGCGCCGGTCCGGGCACAGGACGAGCTGCGTGCCTTCGGGGTCGAGACCCTCGCCGAACCGCTCGGCGAACAGAGCGTCGCGTACCGTCTCCAGCGCCAGCGCCTCGTCTTCGTCCGGACCGAGCAGCGTCCAGAGGTCCTGCCCGCTCGCGAGCTGCTCGCTGGAGAGGTCGCCGTTCCAGCCCTTCAGCCACTTGTCGAGGTCGGCGAAGGCCGTGCGCAGCTCCTTCGGGAGCTTGTCGTCGCCGTGGGTCCATCCGAGCCACACTTCGTGCAGCTGCACGAGTCCGCGAACGACCTCGGCGAATTCACGACCGTGCTCCTCGGACTCGAGCGCCTCGAGCGGGTAGCGCACGTCGAAGACGCCCACCTGCGCGCGCAGGAACTCCTGGGTGAGGAGGTCCTGGAGTTCGACGCTGTTCGGATCGACCTCGTCGCTGCCGACCGATCCCAGGAAGTCTCCCGCGAGCCGGTCGAAAGGCAGCTTGTACGTCCGGGTCGAAGCCTGGTTCGAAGAGAACGCACTCGCGAACGCAGGTGTGCAGAGCGTGAAGACGAGCGCCCCTGTTGCTGTCCATCGAATCGCACGAATCATGAAACCTCTCCCTGTCGAGCGCCCCCCCGAGGACGCTTTTCGGTGCGCTGCGAACGAGAACGCGTGACGGCTCCCGTTCCATGCGCGTTCGTTTCTCTCGTATTCGCTCGGAGTCGAAAGTTGTCTCGAACGACCGAGACCGGACGTTTCGCCACTCGAATTGGCTTCCCGTAAGGCTTCTTGCCGCGGACCTCGGTTCTGTCGCACGGATTTCGAATCTTGTTTCGGAATCGTGATTCGGATTCGGGTGCGCCGCCTTTCAACGCGCCGCCGCGCGAGTTCTTCCCCGCGACCGGACATGTCGATAAGGAAGAATGAGTCGAGAGGCACACGTCGATTCCCGTCAAAACAGATCCTTCATCGGCCGAGCAC
>CAYGPA010000334.1:0-6437 GCA_964351535.1 uncultured Planctomycetaceae bacterium | reverse complement strand
CGCCTCGGTGAGCGCGAAGAGCCCCAGCACGACGAAGCCGAGGTGGCTGACCGAGGAGCAGGCGACCAGGCGCTTCAGGTCGTTCTGCGCCATGGCGAGGAACGCGCCGTACACGATGCCGATCGCGCCGAGCCCCATGAGCAGCGGCGCGGCCTGCACCGCCGCGCCCGGGAACATCGCGACGCCGAACCGGAGCAGGCCGTACGTGCCCATCTTCAGCAGCACGCCCGCCAGGATCACGGAGCCCGACGTCGGCGCCTCGGTGTGCGCGTCGGCGAGCCACGTGTGGAACGGGATGACCGGCACCTTGATCGCGAAGGCCAGCGCGAAGGCCGCGAACAGCGTGAGCTGCTCCGCGGCCGGCATGGCGGCCGCCAGGTCGGTGAGCGCCAGCACGTCCGAGCCCGCGCCCGTCCCGCGGAAGCGATAGAGCAGCGAGATGACGCCGACCAGCATCACGAGGCTGCCGGCCAGCGTGTACAGGAAGAACTTCAGCGTCGCGTACAGCCGGCGCTCGCCGCCCCAGATGCCGACGATGAAGTAGAGCGGAACCAGGCTGACTTCCCAGAAGAAGTAGAAGAGCACGAGGTCCAGCGCGACGAATACGCCGAGCATGCCCGTCTGCATCACGAGCAGCCAGACCAGGAACTCCTTCACGCGCTCGGTGATGTGCCCGTAGGTCGACAGCACGATGAACGGCATCAGGAACGTCGTCAGCGCGACCATGAGGATCGACAGACCGTCGACCCCGAGCCGGAAGTTCACGGCGACGCCGCCGGGCAGCTCGAACCAGGCGCGATCGACCGCGAACTGGACGTCCGCCGTGCCGGTCTGGAACGAGGCGAACAGGATCGCCCCGAGGCAGGCCGTGACGATCGTGGTGCCGAGCGCGATGAGGCGCAGCAGCCGCGTGGCCCCGGAGGGAGCCAGCACGACCAGCAGCGCGCCGATCAGGGGCAGGAAAGTGATCCAGGTCAGCATCGCGTCGCTCCTACACCCACATCCAGACGACGGCCAGGGCGGCCGCGCCGGCGCCCATCCACAACGCGTAGCTCTTGATGTCGCCGTCGGTGGCCGCGCGCATGCGCTGGCCGAGGGACGAGGCGACGCGGCCCGCTCCGTTCACGATCCCGTCGATCACGAGCTGGTCGACCAGCACGGCGATGACGAAGGCGAGGAGCTTGATCGGCAGCACGATCCGCTCGAGGTAGGTCGAGTCGATGCGCCACGCGTCGCGCAGGAACGCGACGAGCCCCGGGCGGTCGCGCTCGAAGCCCGCGTCCCGCGCGACTCCGCCCTTGTAGGCGTGGAAGCCCCGGTGCGCGAAGAAGAGCGCGATGCCGGCGCCGAGGGCCAGCAGCAGCCACTCGGTCGCGTGGGAGACGTGGTGGGCGCCGAGCATCTTCTCGCCGGGCGCGACGACCGGGTGCAGCCACTCGTGCAGCACGTGCGGGACGTGGAAGACGGGCGGCAGGCCCAGCGCGACGCCGCCGACGACGGAGAGCGCCGCCAGGATCCAGAGCGGCAGCGTCATCGCCACGGGCGACTCGTGCGGATGCACCTCGGCGGGGTCGAAGCGCTCCTCGCCGTAGAACGTCAGCGCCACCATGCGCCAGGTGTAGAAGGCGGTCAGCGCCGCGGTGATCACGCCGACGATCCAGGGGATCAGGTAGAGGCCGCCGCTGGCGAAGGCGTGCGCCAGGATCTCGTCCTTCGAGAAGTAGCCGCTCATGAGCGGCAGGCCCGCGAGCGCCGCGGACCCCGCCAGGAAGGTCTTGTGCGTGGCCGGCATGTGCTTGCGCAGCCCGCCCATCTTGTACATGTCCTGCTCCTCGTGCATGCCGTGGATCACGCTGCCGGCGCCGAGGAAGAGCAGGCCCTTGAAGAAGGCGTGCGTCACGAGGTGGAAGATCGCGCTGGAGAACGCTCCCGCGCCGAGCGCCACGAACATGTAGCCGAGCTGGCTGACGGTCGAGTACGCGAGGACCTTCTTGATGTCGCGCTGGAACAGCGCCGAGGTCGCGCCGACCAGCGCCGTGGCCGCGCCGACGAAGCCGACGATCGTCAGCACCGTCGGGCTGGCCGCGAAGAGCGGGTTCAGGCGCACGACGAGGTACACGCCCGCGGTCACCATCGTCGCCGCGTGGATCAGCGCCGAGACGGGCGTCGGGCCGGCCATGGCGTCCGGCAGCCACACGAAGAGCGGCAGCTGGGCCGACTTGCCGATCGCGCCGCCGAAGAGCAGCAGCGCGGCGAGCGCGAGTTTGGTCGAGAGCGCGGGGTCCTGGGCCAGGGCGACCGAGTCGTGCGCGACCGTGACGAGGTCCAGCGAGCCGAACAGGTCGACGAGCAGGAACGAGCCCAGCAGGAAGCACGCGTCGCCGATGCGGTTCACGACGAAGGCCTTCTGTCCCGCCTCCGCGGGCCAGCCCTTCTGGTACCAGAACCCGATCAGCAGGTACGAGCAGAGGCCCACGCCCTCCCAGCCGACGAAGAGCCCGAGGAGGCTGCTCGACAGCACGAGGATCAACATCGCGAACACGAACAGGTTCAGGAAGCCGAAGTACTTCGCGTACCCGGGGTCGCCCTGCATGTAGCCGGCGGAGTAGACGTGGATCAGGAGGCCCACGCCGGTGACGACGAGCGCCAGGGTCGTCGACAGCTGGTCGAAGATCATCGACACGTCGAACACGAGGTCGCCGACGTGGATCCAGGTCCAGGTCGAGCTCTCGATCCAGCCGTGCGTGCCGTGCTCGAGGGCCGTCAGGCGGAAGAAGGCCACCAGGGAGACGACGAACGACCCCGCGATGGCCGTGCAGGCCACGACCGGGGCCAGCGAGGACGGGCCGACGATCTGGGAGCCGTCGGGCGCCGCGCGGCGCGCGCGCAGCGTGAGCATGTGCAGGACGCCGCAGATCGCGGCGCCGAACAGCGGTAGCAGGGGAACCAGCCAGAGCACGGGCTCAGCCCCCCATCTCTTTGAGGGCTTCCGTGCTGACCGACTGCTTCAGTCGGTAGACGGCGATGATCAAGGCCAAGCCCACCGCGGCTTCGGCCGCGGCCACGGCGATCACGAAGATCGCGAAGACGGGTCCCTCGAGGCTGGGAGCCTCGGGGGTCGAGTGCAGGCGGCTGCCGGCCAGGAACGTCAGGATCGCGGCGTTCAGCATCAGCTCGACGCACATCAGGACGACGATCATGTTCCGGCGGAGGAAGAAGCCCAGCACGCCGAGGCCGAAGAGGATCGCGGCGAGCGCGAGCAGGTGTTCGGTGGGCACGTTCACGGGGTCACTTCTTCCTTCGAGTCGGCCGGGCTGGGCAGGGCGGGCGAACCAGGCGCGGGCGCGCGAGGTGTCGCCGGGGCCGTGGACGTGGCCAGGCCCAGGGCGGGAGCCTCCGCGGGCTCGATGCTCTTTCCGGAACGCTCTCGCTTCGCGAGAGCGATCACCGCGACCATGGTCGCGAGCAGCAGCAGCGAGGCCACCTCGAACGGCAGCGAGTAACGTCCGAAGAGGGCCGCGGCGAGCTCGGTCATGCCGTCGATGCCCTCCTCGTGCAGGCGGGCGTCGTGCTCGCCGAGCGGCGAGCGCCGCGCGGCGACCGCGCCCACCATGCCGAGCGCCGCGGCGATGCCGAGGGCGAGGCGTGCCTTGCCGGTGAGGAGCCGTCGCTGGACGTAGAACTGCACGTCCGTGTCACCCAGGTTGAGCAGCATGATGACGAACAGGAACAGCACCAGGATCGCGCCGGCGTACACCAGGATCTGGGCGACCGCCATGAACTGGAAGCCGGCCAGCAGGTACACGACCGCCAGGCAGAAGAACGTCGCCAGCAGCGCGATGACGCTCATCATCGGGCTCTTCGACAGGACGACGCCGGCGCCGGCGGCGACCGCGACGATGCTCAGGAAGTAGAAGAGGAAGTCCGCCAACGGTCGTTCAGCCTGTAGACGTAGTCGATGCGCGCCTGGAGCGCGCGCTTGGGTCGTTTGAGCTTGTCGATGCCGTACACGAGGCCCGCGCGCGTGAAGTCCGCGAGCTCGAGCTCGTTGCTCATGAAGATGGCATCTTTCGGGCAGGCCTCTTCGCAGAAGCCGCACAGGATGCAGCGCAGCATGTCGATGTCGAAGCGCTCGGGCTCGCGCTCGATGAAGCGGTCGGTCTCCTGACCGTCGATCGTGATCGCGTAGGCGGGGCACGCGGCCTCGCACAGCCCGCACGACACGCAGCGGATCGTGTCGTCCTCGTTCACGGCCAGGCGCGGCTGTCCGCGCGTGACCTCCGTGGTCGGCAGCGGCTCTTCCGGGTACTGGCGGGTGAAGCGCGGCGCGAACATCTTCGACACCGTGATCTTCAGGCCCTTCAGGATCGCCGGGAAGTAGATGCGCTCCCAGAAGCTGAGTTCCTTGCGTTCGACGACGACCATGTCAGTTGCCTCCCGATCCGAGGGACACGAACAGCCCGGTGAGGAAGACGTTCAGCAGGGCCAGCGGGAACAGGACCTTCCACCCCAGGTGCATCAGCTGGTCGTAGCGGAAGCGCGGGAGCGTCCAGCGGACCCAGATGAACAGCACCAGGAAGAAGGCCGTCTTCGCGCCGAAGGCGGCGAGGCCGACGAACCACGGCGCGTCGGGCCAGAACGGCACGAGGTAGCCGCCCAGGAACAGCGTCGTCGTCAGGCACGCCATGACGACCATCGCCGTGTACTCGCCGATGAAGAACATCGCGAACTTCATCGAGCTGTACTCGGTGTGGAAGCCGCCGACCAGCTCGGGCTCGCACTCGGCGAAGTCGAAGGGGTGGCGGTTCGTCTCGGCGTAGCTGCAGATCAGGAACAGCAGGAACGCCAGGGGCTGCGTGAAGATGTTCCAGCCGAGCCAGCCGGACTGTTGCGCGACGATCTCGTGCAGGTTCAGCGTGCCGGACATCGCGACGACCGCGAGCACCGACAGGATCAGCGACAGCTCGTAGCTGACCATCTGCGCCGAGGCGCGCAGGCCGCCCAGCAGCGAGTACTTCGAGTTGCTCGACCAGCCGCCCAGGATGATGCCGTAGATCGTCAGGCCGGCGAAGGCGACGAGGTAGAGCGCGCCCACGTCCAGGTCGGCGACGGAGAAGTTCGTGCGCACGTCACCGATGCGGATCTCCGGGCCGAACGGGATCACCGCGACCGTCAGCATCGCCGGAACGGCCGTGAGCAGCGGCGCCAGGCGGAACATCAGCGGGTTCGCGCCCGTCGGTGCCATCTCCTCCTTGAAGATGAACTTGATCAGGTCGGCGAACGGCTGGAACAAGCCCCAGGGACCCACGCGGTTGGGTCCATAGCGGTACTGGATCCACGCCGAGACCTTGCGCTCCGCGAGCGTCATGTACGCGGCCGTGCCGAGGAGGATCCCGAAGATCGCTCCGGACTTGATCAGCCAAACGAGGACGTCGGGCATCAGCCTCGAGCTCCCGCGGTCTGCAGGCGTTCGAGCAGTTGCTCGAGCGTCTCTTCCAGCGGCAGGACGCCCACGGGAGGCGGCTTGACCATCGACAGGCGGCGGACGATGCCGTCCACGTTGTGCCACGTGCCGGATTTCTCGACATGGGTCGGGACGCCGAACGCGGCGTCGAGCGCCGGGGCGTCGGCGAGGCGCGAGTCGAAGAGCAAGAGGCGCAGGTCCTCGCGCAGGCCGCGCAGCTCCTCGAGGCCGAGCAGGCGCGCGACGCGGTCCCCGACGAGGACCGCGAGCTCCGCGTCCGCCACGCGCGCGAGGGCGTCCTCGGGCGACAGCGCCTCCAGGCCGAGGTCGGTCAGGCCGCGGCGGTTGGGGCACGGGTCGCCCGTGTGCAGGACGTCGTCCGCCAGGCCGTTCGGCGCGGGCGAGACGAAGGTCGCCGCGACGCCGAGCTCGTCGGCGAGGCGCACGGTGCGCTCGGCCTCTTCCTGGGTCTGGAACGGCGAGGCCACGATCACGGCCCGGGTGCCGTGGGCGCGCAGCATGTCGACGGCCGTGTCGAGGGCCGCGCCCGCGCTCGCCGGCTCGAGCCCGGAGTAGCCGCGCACGACGGCGGGGCCGAGGCGATCGGGGAAGTTGACCTCGTCCAGCGCGAAGCGGCCGGTGTCGCACATCCAGTACTGGTTGACCTGCGCGTCGGGCCGCGGGCGGAAGCGCTTGACCTCGCCGCCGCGCAGCGTCTCGGCCGTGATCGCGCAGCCGCGGCTGCACTCCGCGCACGTGGTCGGGGTCTTGCGCAGGTTCCAGACGCGCGCCTGGAAGCGGAACTCCTTCAGCGTCAGCGCGCCGACCGGGCAGATGTCCGCCAGGTTGCCCTGGTAGTTGCCGTGCAGCGGTCGGTCCATGAAGGTCTCGATCACCGAGCGCGAGCCGAGCTCCGAGACCGTCAGCTGCGGAGACCTCGGGACCTCCTCCATGAAGCGCACGCAGCGGCTGC